>CALCMJ010000190.1 GCA_937967615.1 uncultured Saprospiraceae bacterium | reverse complement strand
TTCCCCTTCTCCACAGACGACTGATCCGCAAACTGCACCCGAGTTCTATAACTATTTAAGAGGATTTTGGAGAGACGGAACTCCTATGACGAGAGGAGGAAATGGCTATGATCCCACAAGTCAAGATGTAACACAATTTCTCTTTTCAGGCAACCCAAATAATACTGCTGAGTGGTCAATGCATCAAGAAGGTCTTTCTGAAAACGATTGGAGAATCCTAGCTAGCCAAAAGCATGACGGTGTATATCAGCCAGGCACTATTTTTACTATTGACGCAGTGCATACTTTTAATAGAGCGGACAACTTAAGTTATTTGGAAAATGTAAATTTTGCAATTGAACAGTCTAAGGAAATACAAGCACTGTATGATCTACAATTTCAAGCTGACTGCACTCAGAATAACTTTTGTGAAGGAGATTTTTGTGTGTATCCTGGAGATGTAAATGATAATGAAAAAGTTGAACGAATGGATTTAATGCTTTTAGGATCTGCCTACGCAAAATCACAAGAGAATTTTCAGGTACCTAGAGATTTTATATCCATTAAATGGGATGAATTTCATGCTGAGCCTAGAAATTCAAGCTTCGCAAATGGAGTTAATCGAGTACATGCGGACGGGAATGGAGATGGTGTCATAGATGTTTTTGAGGACAGAACTGCATTCAGTCGGAACTTTGGACTAGAAACACGACATTATGTATCTCATGAAGAGACAACAACACAGTTCCCGCATTCAGGATATCTAGAAATAGATTTCCCAGAACTTGTGAACCTAGATTCAGGATCAGGTTTAACATTTGGTGGAATAGATATAGTTGACATGCAAGAGTTTCATAGTATCTCTTATGTTCTTGAATATGATGATAATATTTTTGAAGCATTTGATCCTATGGTGTTTGGAAATGTAAGCGGAGTCATAGATCTTACAATGGGCTTCTCAAAAGTTTTAGATCCAGGTAAAGTTTTAGTCATCAAAGGAAACAAAACCCAATTTGATACTAATGTTTCAAAAATAGGAGACTCTTTTATTTTAAAAAGTCGAGACGGAGTTAGCTCAAACCAAACGAAACTTAAAGTATCAGATATTTTGATCGCAGATTATGCAGAGAATTTCTACACACTTGATGATTTGGAGAAGACCGTTATGCTAGAAGGAGAGTCTGTATCCACAACAGAAATAGATGGAGATCATATACGCATATACCCAAATCCAACAACAGGAAAACTGTTTATAGATTCTGATTTGCAATTAGATTATTATAAACTATATAGCCTAGAAGGAAAGTTGCTAAAGAAAGGTAAAGTAAACTCTAATCAAATCCTTATTAATGAAAACCCGGGATTAAATATTATCCAGCTTTTTAATGCAAATGGATTAATGGCGCACAAAAAAATTGTGGTGTTTTAAAGGATGGATAAGATTACGAGATCAGTGGTAATTTATGTGTGTGCCTGGGAGGACAAATCTTGCATGCAAGAATGGTTTTGACGGACAATTTGAAATCCTAGAAATTTTTATGTGTAAAAATGTTCTAATTTTCTATGCGAATCAACAAGATTATGAAAAACCATCTACTTCTAATTCTTGCATCTTCACTATTGGGTTTATGTGGACTCCATGCTCAGGAAAATGCCCATAGTTTTATTAATGCGAATAATATCCTGAGTTGCATGAGTAGCAATGGATCGTTGTTTAATGATGGGACGTCAGGTGTTTTCATTGCTCCAAATGTTGCAGGGGCTGATAAGGCTTCTACTTATTACATTTCTAACTTATACATCGCTGGCTTAGACGATAAGGAGAAAACATTTACTTCATATAATTATTACAATGTTCCAGGAGACAATTCTTTCCAAGCTGGACCCATCAATCAGTCGACCGGACAAATATTTGAACTTGAGGATGCAGTATTTAATAGAGTGTGGTCAATAAATAGAACAGATATTCTAAGTTTAAAAGAAGATATCTTAGATGGTAAAATCAATCAAGCGATTGCACAGGATATTTTAGAATGGCCAGCTAAAGGAAACGCTTACTTTGGAGATGTATTTACAAACCAAGCAGGTGCACCTTTTTTTGATAACAATACAGATGGTGTCTATAATCCTCTTGATGGGGATCATCCTATTATTGGCGAAGATTTTATTGATCTTATTCCTGATCAGATTTTATTTACGATATACAATGACTTGAATCCGCTTATGGAAGATCCGGGCTTTGGTGCTGAAATACATCTCACTATGTATGCTCTGCAATGTGAGGAATCTGAGGTTTTAAACCATTCTGTTTTTACTCGTCATAAGATAATAAATCGTTCAGGTAAGAATTATTCTGAGTTGTATTCAGGTTTTTATACAGATAAGGATATAGGCTGTTACACAGATGATTATGTAGGTTGTAGCCCTGAGAATAATTTAGTTTATTCTTATAACGCGGATAGTGAAGATGGGATTTTTGATGGAGAGTGCCCAAATGGCACAAGCTTTTTAACTCAGCCACCAGTCCAAAGTTTGCGTGTATTGAATCACGAAATGAACAGCTATATTTCTACAAGTAATGCGTTTATAGGGAATCTACCACCAGAATGTCATAATGCAGAAACCCTTGTTGAAATTTATAACAATTTAAAAGGGCTATGGAGAGACGGATCACCTATGGTAGAAGGAGGGATAGGATTTGATCCAACAAGTACAGATACGGTTAAATTTTTATTTCCAGGAAACCCTAACAATAGTAATGAATGGTCAATGTATAATGAACAATTTACCTCAGGTGATAGAAGAGGTTTAAATGCACATAAACACGGCAGTTTTAATATGGATGACATTATTATCATAGATGCTGTTCATACCTTTAATAGAAAAGAGGGATTCGATCATATTGAGAATGTTAATTTTGCAATTGACCAGTCTAAAGAAATACAAAATTTCTATCATCAAAAATTCCAAAATATCTGTACACAGAACATTCTCTGCATGGATGAAAATTGTGTGTATCCAGGAGATGTAAATAACAATGAAATTGTAGACCGAATTGATCTTATGCTCCATGGTATCGCTTATGCAAATGTGGGAGAAATCTTTGAATCTCCACGTGCCTTTATTTCAAGCAAATGGGATGAATTCAGTGCAGAAGATAGATCAACTAATTCACTAAATGGAGTAAACCATATACATGCGGATTGTAACGGAGATGGAATTGTAGATCTAGATGAAGATCTGGAAACCATGCACAATAATTTTGGACTGAGATCTAGAAAATTTATATCTAATGATATAGATACTGAGCCCTTTCCGTTTTCTGGTAGAATTGTAATTGATCTTCCTGATGTATTTAATGTAGATGTAACTGGGACAATCTTTACAGGAGAAATTGCTATTGAGGATATGAAAAATTTCCACAGCGTTTCATATGTTTTGGAATATGATACCAATGTATTTGAACCATTGGGTGACTATGCTATACCTTCAGTTGCAGGGATCTCAAAACCAGAACTTGGTTTTCAAACATCCTTAGCTGATGGAAAGCTCTTAGTAGTGAAGGGGAATACGGCTATTGGAATAGCAAACATAGATAGGATATCTGATAGCGTTTTATTAAAGGCAAGGGAAGGTGTTTTGGATAGCCAAACAACAATAAGAATCAGCGATATACTAATCGCAGATTATGCTGAAAATTTTTATACACTTGAAGATGTGGAGAAGGCAATTGTCCTTAAAGGTTCAACCGTTTCAACTCAGGAGAATACAGAGCTTAAAGTAAAAATATTTCCCAATCCAATTTCTGGAAATGTGTATATAGATTCAGATCAAGAAATAAAGAGCTATAAGCTTTTTAGTTTGAATGGTGTACTTATCCAAAGTGGACCAATTCATTCTAATCAATTCAGGATGAATGTAGAATCTGCTTTATATGTTATTCGCCTATATGGGAATGATGGATTTTTGGTAAATAAGAAAATTGCTGTATTCCATGATTAGTACTTTCTCTTTGGGAGAGGCAACGTTTTTTGTCTATTTGGGGATATAGAGTATTATTAACTAGAGCTAATTGAATTAAAAATTATTCTCATGAAAATGATTCAGACCGGTTTGCTTATTTTTTTCTCTCAAATTATATTTTCTCAAATTCCTATTATTACCATCACGAATGAATCTTTAGAGACAGAGGATGCATTTGGATATTTTGTTGCAATGAATGATAATTTTGCGGCTGTAGGAACACCATCTAAAGATGATCAAACTGGCGGTTTATACATTTATAAAAATGATGGAGAAGCATGGGAACTTCATAGTAATGTACTTCCACAAAATATTGAAATAGGTGATCTGTTTGGTTGGAGTTGTGCAATGAGTGAAAATTACCTTCTTGTAGGTGCTCCTACAGACCATTGGGGTAGTGGTAAGGCGGGAAGGGCATTTATTTATACTTTGCAAAATGATCAATGGGTGCAACAAAGCACCTTAGTCCCACCTTCTGGATTTATCGAGTCAGCCTTTGGAACATGTACCCATATTTCTGAAGACATAGCAATTGTAGGCGCACCTGATTATGGTGGACCTCCAGTAGGAGCAGTAATAATATATCGTCGAAATGGTGAAATCTGGGAAGAGGAACAAGTCATTAAACCTACGTTTGATAGTTCAATATTTGCTCTAGGTTCTGGAGCTAGCGTTAGTCAAGATTGGATGGCAATCAGTGGTTTTCAGGATAGTCAAGACGGCAGAGCACATACAGCTTTAATGTATAGGTATGAGAATGGTACATGGAATTTTAAGCAGCAAATTATTGGCCCTGTTACATCAGGGAGTTCTCAGATACCATCTTACGCAGTTGATTTGTCTGGAGAGCAATTGTTATTTGGAACACATAAACCATACAATAATTTAGGGGGATCAGGTGGTATATTTACTTATACCTATAATGGGGCGGAATGGGTTTTAACCCAAGACTTGAGACCGGATGGCTTTGAATTAGATGAAATAGGAAGACATGTTTCTCAGTCTGAAAATTTTGCAATTGTAGGTGCAAGTAAAAACCCTACAAATGAATACGATAGTGCGCATCACGTTTTAATTTATGATAAAGCCATGCCAAATGAATGGAATATTATTGGAGATTTTAAATTTAAAAACTCATCCCTGACTGATTGGCAAGGGTTCAATATGGATATCACAAATCAATATGGAATCATTGGATCGTCAGAGAATTTTAATGAGCATGGAGTAGTCTATATTTTTGATCTTAGAACGTATTTAAGCAGTGATGTTCAACTGATTTCGGCTGATGCTATTCAGGTATACCCTAATCCTTCTACAGATCTAATAAGGGTGGAAATGGATGAAGCTATTGAAAACATCGAGTTGTATGCATTAAGTGGTAAACTCCTTCACAAGAATACTAATAAAGATCAGATCTCTGTTAAGCACCTGCCACCTGGGAATTATTGGCTTAAGATTTTTACAGCTGATGCATTTGCTTTAAAGCAAATAGTTAAGATTGATTAATCATAATCTAGTATAACTTTATTTAGGCCTATCGCTGCACTGCTCTTCCACTGATTAAACCATTTAAGAATATTGCGTTCGCAAATAATTTACTTCCTCCCCACCAGTAACCTCTAAAATTTGGATTATCGGTCATGCTTATAATTTTACCACTTCCATGTCCGTGCACCATAATTGCGGCAGAATTATTCAAGGCTTTCAAATTTTCATCGGAAACATAACCACTCAATAATGCATTGTTAGAATATTTTGCAGGAGTGGCAAGAGCATTTTTAGTAGGTTTATAAAATTGCACGCCTTTCTTAAATACAGGAATGTTTTTATCCGCATATCCATAAGAAAGTGGATGCGTCATATCCATGATCGTCTCAAAGATTGCACCACCTATTACCTGCGCCCCTCGCGCGGAAGATGAAGTTTTATAATCAGGATTATCTTTAGTTGACTCTGGCGAGATTTTCTCTACCGTGATAATACCCTGTACATTTAGGTAAGTAATCGCTCGTTTGAATGCAAGGAGGGTGCCTCCGCCACTTACCCATTCTTTTAATTTGTCTGCAGAAAATCCTCCTGAGTTATATCTTCCATCTGCCATAATAATCAGATTGTATTTACTCAGATCTGCTGAACCAAATTGGGCTTTATCTAGCATTGTAAATGGTAAACCCATGACATGATCAAGCTGGAACCATAATTCGCCTACATCATAACTGCTCAGGCCGGTTCCAGAGATAAGAGCAATCTTAGGTTTTTCTAAAAATGAATTGGAAGGACTTCCGTAGAATTTGCCTGAGCTATTACCCTGATCTATTCCCTGTATGGTTAATGCATATTTTTCACTCAACTTAGACATTAGGGATCTTACTTCGTCAGGTGAAATCGTTTGATTGTGAATCGTTGTTATCAGCTCTTTTTTACCCATCGCATTATTTGCAATCTTTACATTGAGACCAGCATTTTGCATATCAAATAGAGCGGATGGTGCCATATATTGATTCCAAGGAATTGTAAATGCAAAGCTCGCATTTGCTCGGTTAAGATTGCCCTTATTCTCCAATGGAATTACTAACTTTTGCCCCATCAAACCCTTGGGCACTGATCCCATTACAGGGGCATAGTTCAGGTCAAAAGCGAGTGGCATCGTCCATGCAGATACATCGTAAAACAAGCTATCATTGAAGCTTGTTACAGATTCAAAAACAGACTTGGCCAATGTAAATTGTTGTTGTCTCAGAGAGACAATGTATGCTTTGTCTTTTGTAAATGATTTTCCTTGTTGAGATGTATTTTGTGATAAAGAATGCACTTCAATATTATGTGAAAGTAAAATCTCTACAAATCGATTTAATTTATAACTGTCGTCATCGCCAAAGATCCAAGCTTTAACATTGTGGCTGTCTGCTCTACGCACAGCATCTTTATAGAAATCAGATTTATATTTTAAGAGTTGATCTTTTAATTTTACTGCAGCCTCCTGAGTGGAAAGGGAAGTTACAACCTGATTACGTATTGTAAATGGAAAGCTTAAAAGTCCATTTACTGTTTCTTGCAAATGACCTCGCGAACTTGCTTGTTCAAAGAGAATACCTACACATCCTTGGGCATCAGGATATGTGGAGCCTTTCCCATAATAGAAATCATCAAAAGATTCTTTGCTATAATATAGTGAACCAATGGAGTCTAATGCACCTGCGTGATAGTGTCCTATTTCTTCTGTAAGATCCTGATTAATCTGAGGTGTATTAGGGTTTGTCCTACTAGGAATTCCAGGTTGAAAGAAGAAGGTGGAATTACTTCCCATCTCGTGGTGGTCAGTGAGTACATTAGGCTTCCATTTTTGAAAGTTCTTAACGCGACCTTTACTTTCAGGGTGAGCAAGCAGCAACCAATCCCTGTTAAGATCAAACCAATAGTGATTCGTTCTTCCGCGTGGCCAAGGTTCGTTGAATTCTCGTGACGTAGGGTCTGAAACTAAATTTTTATATCTATTGCTATTCGCCCATGTAGAAAATCGAGTAAGGCCATCTGGATTATAACATGGATCTAATAGTATGACTAGATTTTCCAATGCAGCATTTACTTTCTTGCCCTGTCCTGCAGCTAGATAATATGCAACGATAAGAGCAGCATTAGATCCACTACTTTCATTGCCATGGATGCTGTAACCTTGATATACAACTGCTGGCAAATTTTTAGTGTCTACATTTTCACCGTTTGCCATGCGCTGGTGTTTCTCTAGTATTTCATCAATTCTAGCATGATTTTTTTTACTTGTAATTGTCAGTAGTTGTAAGGGTCTATGTTCATGGGAATATCCATAAGTTTCAATGCTAACGCGTTCTGAAGTTTCAGCTATTTTATCCATATAGTACTTAAGCTGATCATGACTTACATGCCATTCACCTACCTGATATCCCAGGAATTCTTCAGGACTGGGGATGCTAGAATCAAAAGAATTCTCTTCCAGATAATAGGAGAGGTCTAGTTCTTGTGCGGATACAATGTTAGTTAATAATACAACTAAGCAGAAAATGGAAATAAGTTTGATCTTTAGCATGATACTGAATTGAATTAGGAATATACAATATTCAATTAAATTCAGCGCAAACTGGATAGTTTTATGAAAAGCGAAACTAAATTTGTGTTTGTAAGCTTAGAGTTCTTTTAGAAGTTCTATAGCGTCTTGTCTGTGATCAGCTGTAGGTTTGGAAACTAATTTTTCTAACTCTAGTTTTGCCGCAGAAACATTGTTGGATTTAATATAGGCAAGTGCCAAATACCACCGACCGTGATCATTCCAGTTTTCGTCAGAAGAACTGGCTACCGTTTTTAAATCTACAACTGCTGCATTGATATTGCCAGATTCTAGATAACTTATTCCTCTATAAAGTTGCCATTGGACCTGGTCATCAGAATTTATTAAATCGTCTAGATATGGTATTGCTTTTTCGTATTGCTTGGATTCATATAAGCTTTTGGTTTGAGTTATATTGGTTTCATTTGATCCTCTGTTACCAATATCAAGCGGGTAGGGCTCGTAGTATGACGCATATGTAGCCTCAATGTTTGATTGTTTAAAAAGATTGGATTGACTTAATCCAAAGAGCATGCCTGCAAATATTGCAATAGCGGCAGCGTAGTTTAACCAGCTCTTTGATTTTTTAGTTATTGGAATTACAGGTATAGCATCTACTGTCTGGATTTGGATGCCTTTTAATCTTTCCTTAAGTCTGATTGCTTCGTCAATTTCGAAACTTTCTTTTAGATCTTTTTTGATGCGTACTTCCATTTGAATATCATTGTTACTTTGCATGAGCTGCTCAAATTTTTTAAGTTCTTCGCCTTTTAAATTGCCACGTACATAAGCATCAATCTGACTCTCGTAGTTTATATTTTCATCCATGATTATCGATCAAAATTTTTGTCTAATAAGAGACTCTTTTTAAGAGTATGAAAGCATCTGAATTTTTTATTCTTAGCAACCTCTGCTGAATTGTAACCCATTTTAATTGCTATCTCATCAAGTCGCATTCCGTCAAAATAGAAGTACTTTAAAACCTTTCTACAATCCTCTCCTAAATTTTTGAGGTGAGCATAGAGTAAGTTTTTTTCTTCCATCTTGTCTAATATTTCTACGTTGTCTTGGCTAATAGGAATAAACTCTTTTTCTGTTTCAGAGATACTTACAGTTCTGCTGCTTTTCTTAAGTTTTTTTAACCAAACATTTCTTGCAACACTGTACAGATATGTTCCTATTTTGCAACTCAGGCTAAACCCTTCTTTATGCACATTTTTATGCAAAACAACAAGGGTGTCTTGAAAGACATCACTAGCGTCATCCTGAGTGCCACTATTTTTCATCACCATTGCCATTATACTTTTATAATGGTTTGCATAGAGATAGGCAAATGCCTTATCCTGTACATCTGTCCTAGTAGACTTAATCTTCTCCAAGATTTCAATATCAGAGTATTTAGATTGTTTGCTCATTTATATATTCCAAATGTCGCATAAAAGTAAGCAAAGGAATAGGCTTATTTTCTTCTGAAATAGAAAAATAATAGCAAGGCGATCAAAATGACGGATATTAAGAGATAATTCTGTTCTCCAAATAGAGGTTTTGTGTGCTTAAAAACATCAGAATCACCAGAAAAAACGAGTCCTGCCCAGTAATAAGGGTGAGCATGTCGTTTATCAGCTTTTTCTAGGTACTGAAGTTTTGCTGTTTGTAAAGAGCTTGAAATTTCACCACTTGAATTTAGAGCCCCATAGAAGTTTTGTATGATATGTCCCGTCGCACGATCGTTAATGGACCATAACGATGAAATCAAAGATTTAACACCTGCCTTTCTGAAACCCTTGCTCAAATTAATGACGCCCTCTCCAGGTTTAATATTCCCAGAGGCAGTATTACAAGCGCTGAGTATAGCTAAGTCTGAATCTAAGACCATACTTTCCAACTCAAGAAGTGGGAGGTCCTCCTTAGCAAACATAAGCTTGTTAAAGCTAGCGTCTTCATTGTCAAGACAGGCATGTGTAGCTAAATGTATTATATTTTTATTCTTTGATTGTCTAAATGCTTCAACAGTTGAATTTGATCCTAAATAACTTGTATTTTCGAAATATTCTGAAATTCCATTTACTTCATCAATCGTAGCTGGAAGGTCACTGAGTGTAATATCGCCATTGCAGGACCTAGAGCTTGATCCTAGGCTCTCTCCTGTAAAAGGCGCAAAAGATGCAACGACTACTTCCTTTACAATTGACTCTTTGTCAATTGACTTACTCTCTAGCCACAGTTCTGAAGAAAAGGCATATTCAATTATATGCGTTTTTAATAGATAAGACAATCCTTTGAAGCTAAGGTTTTCTTTGCTCGGCATTTCTAATAAGGTTTCAAATGGGAGATAGTGTAGGGTGGAGCTAGGACTGATAATAAGTTTGTTTTTAGCTTTTGCCTCTTCTGGAATAAGTTGTGAATACAGGCCAAAGGCTAATTCTTTATAACGATTAATTTCTACGTTTGGATTAACATCTGGGTTTTCTTTTTTAATCAAACTCAAAATCGAATTGATATCCTTATTAAGTTTTTGCAGCTCGCCAACCTTAAATACTCCAAAGTCATCTTTACTAATCCATGCGCAGTACATTTCTTCATCTGTATTAAAGTAATTTAAATAGAGAGTCATTGAAGAAATCTGATTTTGAAGAGCATTTAAATCTGCCTTAGAGAGTGTATATTTTCTTTTGTAATATTCAGGATAATCTTTTTCTAGCGTCTTTTGAAAACCCGCGTATTCTCTTGTGAGCTCAGTGACTTTTGTTTCCCAATTTTGTTTAATGTTTCTATTGTCACCTTCTTGGGGTTTATGCTTATGAACTTTTGTTTTAAGGTCATTTATTTGGGTCGTGTATTTTCTTTCTTCTTCTAGAAGGCCTTTTGGAATTTTGGATTGTGCTAAAACGGTTTTTTCATGGAGGTCTTCTTTTAGTAGCCTAGATTTATAATCTTCGATAATATGAAAGATCTGATTAAAGCTAGTATCACTTTGTCTGATATTATTCTTATCTAATAGGAGTTTTACATAATTAGAATAATGTTCTTGAATATTTTTATTTAGTAAATGTTTTGAGGAATTAGACAGTAATTCTCTTTGGAGGTATTTGGAACCATTGAAGGCTTGTTGGTATCTAATTATCGCTTTTTCTTTCTGATCTAGATCTGCTGAAGTTTTAGCCTGATGATTTTCTAATTCTGCAAACCAGCTGAGCATTTTTATACTATTAAGATTAAAGCTAGAGGATTTATTGTAGTCGCTAATTCTTTCTAGTTTTTGGTCCAGCTTAATATCTAAAGCATTCTCTGCAGCGTTCTTGTAATGTTTAGCGCTATCAATTTGATTTAATTTAAAATAGCAGACACCTATATTGAAATTGAACAGAGCATCATATTTCTTGTTTTTGATTTGCTTTTCAGAAAATAACTTGAGTCCGTCTTTGTAAGTTGATATGGCATTTTGGTATTCTTCTCCCTCTCTATACATGTCACCTAAATTCAAATAAAACTCATAAGGCAATGAATTGTTCTTTTTTAAATACATGGCATTTGCACGTTTGCAGTATTTTATTGCTTGTGTGGAATTATTGTTTTTACTATGCGTGAAAGCAAATGATTGAAGTATCTCAAATCCTATTAAATCTTTATAGTAGGTATTGTTGACACTTTCATTCTCTTCTTCAGCAAGTTTAAGAGTTGCAAGCGCTTCTTGGTATTCTCTGTTCTCTCGGTGAAAAATAGCTTTGTAATTTAGTAATTCAGACTTGATCCAATTATAATCAGTTGCAAGGGTGTCAGCAGCGTTTAGATAGGTTTGCGTTATATCTAAGCCCACGTTTATATCCCCTTTTTGCCTGTATGCAGTTAGCAAGGTGAGGATATTGTTATAGTAATTTGGAAGGGGAGTGCTAAGTTTTTCGAAACCTGCTATCGCCTTTTCTTGAAACTCTATGGTATTTGGATAATCTGCTTTTGTATAATAATTGTATGCTATATTGGCAAGTAGATAATACCTCTCTGGGTCTTTATCAGTAAGATGTATTTTGGAATGATACATTCCAGAATCCAATGCTGCTTCACTCCTATGCAAGTCATCGCCACTAAATGCGATATAGTATATGTAGTTATATTCAGTTACTAATTCCTTCCAATTCTTTAATTGTTTGATGTGTGGAATTGCTTGCAATCGTGAACTTGCAGATTGACCATAATCCCCTTTTTCGAATTGTGAGTTAGATTGAGTCGTTAAGCTGTCTATTGTCGTTCTTAGTAATACGCTATCCAATTCTTGCGCTGTAAGTGAGCATATGGCGAAGCTGATTATTATTACTTGTAGAAATTTCAACATAAAAATAGAGTGTCAAACAAAAAAAAATGCTGGACCTTTAAATAAGCTCCAGCATCAAATTTATAGTTTTTTACTGTTTAATCAATTTTAATAAACTTTTCTGTTTTCCATTGTACGCCATTATGGTATCTAATAAGGTACATACCTTCTTCTAAGGTTGACGTATTTATTAAGTTTTCTGGAGACAATACTGATTGTACTAATGATCCATTGGAATTATATATCTGAAGATTCCTTACATCCAACCTAACAAATAATGTATTACTAAATGGATTAGGCGAAAGTGCAGTTTTTTGATCCGTAAAATTTATAGTTCTGGATTCAGAAGAATCATTGCCACCTTTGAAACCTTTAGAGTCTTTTCCATCATTGCCATTACCTCCACCATCTGATGGATCTTCGTCACTTAGACAACATAATTTACCACTTTCTATAAAGTATGTAGTATGTCCAACACAATCAAAATAGTCTGGGTATGAAGTTGTCGGATAAGGAATCTGCTGTTCTTGTTCATTAAATGTAACCAAACTGTATTTGATATAATAATCAAGTGTGGACGTTGAACCATCCATACCATATTGGCATACTATGTACTCAGCAAATAGTTCAGACAAAACTTCAACATCTAATTGTGGGGTTGCAACATAGTAAATGTCCACTGGTTCTTCCTGCACTTCTCCTACATAACAAGTATACTCAGTGGAAGAAAAAGTATTAAACGGATCCGATAGATATATTTGATTATAAAAACCGTTGTTTAATCTAATTGCAACAGCAATATACATGTCAGGCATGTCACTTGGGAGCGTGTGCGTTGGAGCATTATCGATTATATCTATAAATATACTTGGGTCCCCAATTGGTGGATTTAGAGTAGCATAGCAGGGATAATCTTGGCCACCGCCATTCGCGTTAGTTGGCCTCGGATTTTGCAAAGGACCTGCTCCTGGAGCAGGTGCGTTCTGCGCGATAAGTGATATTCCAAAAAATAATAAAATTGGAATGGCTAAATATCGAAGAGT
>CALCMJ010000189.1 GCA_937967615.1 uncultured Saprospiraceae bacterium | reverse complement strand
AGGAATAGGTGTATCGACTTTTAGCATTATAGGAAGTGGTTACATAATGAGCAAGGTAGAGGAACGCGCAACTGCTCCTGTAGTTGCAGATGTAGGAATCTCCTTTGACAATGATGGTCACACAAAAACATTTCATGCTGGCTTCAATGTGTATATTGATTTCCAAGCTGGGCTGTTAGCGATAGAGGGTGGTGAGAAAAATGTAAAGAGCTTTGATGGAAATAAACGTTCCAAATTTGTTGGATGTCATTTTCATTTAGAGGTTCCAAAAGTAGGAGACAATTTATGGTATTTCAAACTTGGGGGTCCTGGTGTGAATGAAGCTCCTGGGCCAGGTGACCTTGATGTATCCTTAAGAAAAAGCGCGAAAGAGGATGATGAATCTGAAGAAGAAACCAAGAAAGCATTTATAACATTGTTTGTAAAGACTTATTTACAATTTGGCAATGACGTAGATGTAGGTTTTATGCCTTTACCTAAACTGATACAAGACCTCCTTTATCCAGGAGGCGATAGTGCAGGTGACAGTGAAAATGGCTTAGCAGATTCAGGAAATCAATTTGACGGAAGTAGATCAAGACCATCAATGGATGAAGAACCAAGAGAAGGATTTATCATGGGTCTATCCACAGATCTTGAAATAGATATTGATGCATTTATATTGTATGCGAAGTTTGGTTTAGCCTTAGGCTTCGATATTAATATGATTAATTATGGGGAGAATAGCATATGTTATACAAAAGAGATTGGTGCAGACGGTCAACCTAAATTGATTAGTCCAATAGGGAATGATGGTTGGTATGCAACAGGTAGAATATATGCTGGCGTTGAAGGTGAGATAGGCTTGCAAATTAAATTTATAAAAAAACGTAGGATACACTTATTTAAATTGGGTGCAGCATTTATGATAGAAGGTGGTTTCCCTAACCCAGTGTGGGCAGATGGTAGAGCGAGAGTATACTATAGTGTTCTTGGAGGACTATTTTCTGGGGATGCAAATTTTAGTTTTTCTGTAGGAGAAAAATGTATTCCTCAATCCACAGACCCATTTGGTTTTTCTCTTATAAATGAAATCAGCCCAGGAAATCATGCAGGAAGTAGTCAAGATAGTAGGATAAGTCCGTTTAGCGAGCCCAAAATAAGTTTCCATATACCAATAAATAAAGAGATTAAAATCCCATCCATTGAAGAAGATGATGAGGGAAATCAAACTATCTCAACTGACATTCTTAAGCCAATTTTATCTAAGGCCGAATTAAGAGACGGAGACAGCAAACAGAGTATACCATTAGATGATAGAATAGGAAGGACATGGAATTCTGACAACACGATACTTACTATATCACCAAATAATTCATTAATCAGTAAGAAAGTTGAGATAGAGCTTGAGTTAAAAGCAAAGCAATTAATTGAAGGAGCATGGATTGATGTGTACTGGCCAGCTGGTGCAGGAAAAACAGGATTATGGACAGAAGATACCACAAGTGTTTTCACAACAGGTCCGTTACCTCCAGTAATTCCTGACAATAGAATTAGAGACAATAATCCAATTGTGAATCAGAGATATTTCTTAAAAAATGGAGGAAGAGATAGAAAGCGAGGACATATTAAATTCTTTAGGAAAGAAGGGAATGACTATTTCTATCCTTCAGATGAGAAAGGGTCCTATACCTATGAGGCCAAATTTTATGCATTTGATGGATCTAACGCTTTGGTGTCTGAAGTAAAAAACCAGAACGCCTATGATCCAGTAAGTAAGCGAAATATTAATTATGCTCACTTTAGTATTCCTGCAGGCTTACAGAATGATATGATATATAGATTACAGATTGTGCGTAAAACTACAATTCAACCCCTGTACAGTCCTGGGGTAGTAGGCTTGTTACTAGGCAACTTGGACTATTCACAGATGTTTGAGTACAGTGGCGCTAGTCAAACCCAGTTCAGTGACTTATATAATAAGATGACCTTTGTTTCCAATGCAAGAAAACTTCAACCTGGTGAACATGTATCTAATGCAAACGAAACCATTATTTACAAATATATTTTCAAAACTTCAAAGTATAATAGTCTTTATGAAAAGATGGAAGGGTCCACAGCGGAGTTAGATGTGCAGGAAATAAGTCAAGGTGATTTAGGCTGGGTAGAAAACTGGGTAGAATTACGAACCGAGGAACGATTTGATGTCTTTGACATGTTTGGGTACCAAAAAACTTCCTCAGGTCAAGAGGTGCACATAAACAAACCAATAATGGGATTCTTTCCTGAATTTAGTGGTGATTATTGGACAAGCAAAGCAAAACCAGCTTATGGTCCTATGCTAGATTTCCTAAAAGTACCTAGTCGCAGAACCATGATATATAAAGGCTTAAATCAATACAATCCAAATAACGATACTGAAGTAATAAGTGATCTAAAAATTCCAAACATAAGTGCAACAATGACTTGGATGGATCTCACTTCCATGATAAGCCAACCATCCCAATTTTCAAGACTCTTGCGAGTTGATGACTATTTACAACGATTTAATGATTTAGATGTAAATCAACCGGTGCCTATACGATTCAGAGACATTGATCCTACAACAGTCAGAAAAAAACTTAGTTCAGAAGAGGCGCAGGCAGCTTGGGATGATACTGTGGAAGAAATGGCAGATGCCATGGAATGGCCAGATGACGAAGTGCAAGATGAGTTTGCAAGTATTGACAATGACGCTTTTAATCAAGGAATTAATAAGAATGCTACCAGTTCCATTGGATATTATACTGGTGGAATTTATAACTATGCGAATACTTCGGCAGCAGATGCGTTCGCAGATGCGATTGAAGGTTTGGATTTCAGACCAACTACAAGATTTAGATTCGATTTTCATGATAAAGTGTCCTCTGATGTTTATAAATTTAAAACGAATCTTATAAACATGTATCTCAACAATACAACAATAGCCTTAGGTAATAACAATCAATGGTTGGAATTTGGTTATGTTCAGCGTAGGCATCTAGAAGAGGTCCTAGGATCTGATTTTAACTGGATGGTATTTGCGTGGTATTATACGAATCCACAATCTTTTATACTTGCCAACAATCCTGGCAATTACGAAGTAAATATAAATTATAATAAGCATATCTCTGAATATAGAACTGCGAGTGATCTTGGATCAAGTATTAAATTAAACTTCAATCGATAACTATGAGAACTGTAATTATATATTTGAGTATTTTGACAATACTTCCATTTTTACTCAATGCACAAGAAACAAATTTAGAAGCGTCTGAGGACTACCCCACTTCGAGTGTTGGGGTCATTGCGGAACGTACTGATGATAAAATAATTGTACGGTGGGCACCTTCTGATCCACAACTTTGGCTAATCTGTAATATACATGGTTATAGAGTAGAACGCATGAAAGTAGATAAGGAAAGTAAAAATCCAGATGGTATTTTTTCTTTAATAGGGACAAAAAAACCGATGGGGAAAGAAGCCTGGAAGAAATATATTATAGATTATGGGCTTCCTGAATATCCTTCAGTTGCACTTGAATGTATTTATAGTGACTATACATCATTGTCTTTAGGTGAAGGCATGGGTGCTTGGGTAGAGCAAGCGGGTGAATTAAGCAACAAATATTCTTTTGCTTTGTTTGCTGCTGATATGGATCAAAAGACTGCTGAAATGTCTGGATTACTTTATGAGGACAGAAACATACAAAAAGGTGAAGCCTATATTTATAAAGTAACTCCTTTAGTACCAAAGAGTGAATATTTAATTTTCTCTAGCGGTGCTGTTCTGGTAGGTCCAGAAAACACACCCTATCAGCCTATTAATTTTCACACAAACATAGGAGATGGCTCCATAACACTTAACTGGACACGTGATGTATATAAAAGAATGTATACAGCATATTACATAGAGAGATCGTCAGACGGAAAAACATTTGAAGCGGTCCACGAGAAGCCTTATATAAATGCGGTTTCATCAGATTCTACTATTATTAGTCCTTATATTAGTTACATAGACAAAGTAGAAAATTATAAGAACTACAGTTACCGTGTTGTAGGAATTACTCCTTTTGGAAATAAAGGCCCCTACTCTCCTGTTATAAAAGCAATGGGAAGAGACCTCACACCTCCTAAAAGTCCAGACATAAAAAAAGCTGATCATATAGGAGATAGATCAGTTGAGATTACTTGGGAATATGAAGACGATAAAGATGCTACAGGGTTCAATGTTTATAGAGGTCATAAATATGATGACAACTTTTATAAATTAACTAAAACTAAGTTGCCTAAAAAGACTAGAAGTTATACAGATAAAGCTGCCTTACTCTATGATCGCAATTATTACTATGTGGCAGCAGTAGATTCTGCAGGAAACGAAGGTTCTTCATTTATTACCTATGGAGTAATTAAAGACTCTATTCCTCCAAATCCACCTACAGGTTTAAAAGCTGTGGTAGATACCACCGGAGTTGTAACATTAACTTGGGACCCAGGTATAGAACCAGACATTTTAGGATATAAAATATTTTTTGCAAATGCAGATCACCATGAATTTTCCTTAATAACAGGAAGAGCTGTTAAAGCAAGAACGTATACGGACACATTAACATTGAAGACGCTTACAAGACATGCTTATTATAAAATAATGGCAGTGGATAAACGCTACAACTACTCTAAATTTTCTGAAATTATAGAAGTTGTAAGGCCAGATACAATACCACCTACGTCTCCAATTTTTACTGACTATAGAGTAGACAAGGAGCACATTTTTCTAGAATGGGCGCCTAGTCATTCACTAGATCTTTCTCATCATGAACTCTTACGTAAAGAAAATGATGAAGCATGGCAGGTAGTTTCCACGAATATAAAAACTGAAACTGAATACAAAGACTCAGACATTAATCCAGGCGCCTCATATCAATATAAAATTATTGCGATAGATGAGTCAGGATTGCGATCACGTGCCGCTTATATTATTTACTTGGAGTCAGTAGATATTATTTTAAAAGAAGGGATTAACAAAATAGAAATTACACATTCTGACAAGGGGCATCCTATTCTAAACTGGAATTACCCTTCTGCAGAAAATCATGACTTTGTAATCTATCGTTCTACTCAAAATTCAGGTTTAGATATTATACAAATTCTGGATAAAACAAAGAAAGACTTTGTAGATAAAACTGCTAAGAAAGACATCGTCTATAAATACACCATGCGCGTAAGATTTGAAGGCGGGGCTCAAAGTAAATATTCACCTATTCAAGAAGCGCAAGTAATTATTGTGAGTTCAGAAGATTAAGAAAGCAAGGTAGAATTTTGTGACGGCTCACATTCTAAGTTTAGTCCTATTATAGCAGTGAATTAGTATAAAGAAAATTGTGTTTATTATGGCGTAACCCATAATTCAGGACAAGTCCTGAATTATGGGTCGGGTCATTCGGGGGTTCCGTCCTACGGACAGCCAAAGGCTCCCCTACTACCCCTTACGCACAGTGCGTGAAATCCTTTTAATGGAGCATCATTCTTAATAGACATTCAATACATGCAGAATGAATTATTCTTACATGTTTCAAAATAGATACGAATGCATATAACTGGCCACTTAACAAAGTTCACAATAGACAAAATGCCTGATTAGTTTAATAAAAAAAAGTTTGGCATCTTTTCCTCAAAAGAATATTAGATGCCAAACTATTTCAAATTCTTAGCGATAAACGCCTAACTTTCTATACCTATCTAGGTCGTTCTTTGTGACACGGAATTTATCCTTCCCACATTATTCCAGTCAATATTTCTTGAATAATACATCACACTAGCTAGCACAATAAGTAAACCTATACTCCCAGCCAATAAAGCAAAATCTTCTAATTGAAGAATAATAAATACGAAGCTAAATATGGCTGTAAGAATTATTGAAAGAATACCTGCAAGTTTCTTAGTTTCTAAAATGGACAAGGAATAGGTTCCGATAAGTCCTATAATTGTCAGAGAGGATACTAAATACGCTTTATTAAATCCAAAATGTTCAGAAAGAGAAAGCAGTAATATATAGAATATTGAAATGGCTAAGCCTACTAAAATATAGTGCATGGGATGCACTTTTTGTTTATTAATTACTTCGAAGAAAAAGAATAACAAAAAGCTCAAGGAAATTACCAAGAGAGCGTACTTTGCTGAACGAAAGTTTTTTGCATATTCATCCACCGGTTGCATAAGTTCTAATCCAAAGGATGATTGCAAGAGATCTTGTTTCCCACCTAACCACTCTTGTGGATAATTTCTATTCAAGTCTAATATTTTCCAAGATGCAGCAAAGCCCTTATCGTCCACAGTATGCTCGTCCGGTAAAAATGACCCCATAAATGAAGGCGAACTCCAACTTGAGCTAAGCTTAACCGTAGTTTCTTTTCCTATAGGACCAAAAGTCAACGCTTTGTTTCCATTAATATTTAAATCAAATTGGAACATTAACTCTTTGCTTTTCAAATTTACAACTACTGGAATTTTAACGCCTGAATGGAAACCATTAATCTTCTCAATACCAGGCTCCATCCGGTAAGGCTTTTTATCATAAGTGATCGTTATGTGTTCATTAATCCCTGCCATATCAGGAATTGAGACTTGGAGAAATGCATTCTCCCACATTACAGTTTCTTTGTCAATTCCAAATTTATTAAAGTTCGGTTGTTTAAACCAACCTTCACAATTTATAAGAGCTTGATATAAGACTACCTTATAGATACCACGCTTTCTATTTTTAGGATTTATTTCTCCATTAATATTCAATTGCTCTGGTAGGAAATGGCTGTATTTAATATTTTCTAATATTTTTCCATCCTTATCCTCATAAAATGTTTTATAAGGAATCGTTAATACTGGACCAACGATTTGTTGTTCTTTTCCCCACTTACTACTTACTTCTTCAATTACAGATTTTTGGTTGTGGTTCCGCTCATGGATAAGTTCTTTAATGAGTGAATTTGGAATCATCAGCATTAAAATGATCAATCCTATGCTTGAGATTTTGATAAACAAGGATTGCTTAATCCAATTTCTAAACTTGAATAAAGAGGAAGAGTTTTCATTTCTATCATTCATAAAACAATTTTTTAGTTACTGTACGAGCACAAGATGAGGCTAGCAAGGAAATTTCTAACAATGGCTCTATTATCCGTAGAAGATTGTCTATTAACTGTATTGTTTTTAGTAGTATATGTATTGCTATAATGCCCAATCCTCATATTGTATGCGGAAAAGTAAATCAATAGAGTTCTTTTAGCTTGCTCAGTTTGACAGTATAGTTCTCTAGATTCGCGTTGCTCGCTCGAGAAAGCAAACTGTTGCAGGGGCGCAGCTTGCGGAACTATTTCCGCTCGCTGCGCTCGCTCGAGACAAAAAGCTAGATGCGCAAGCGCATCTAGCTTTTTGTTAACAAATTTCAAATTCGTCGAAAAAACATGTTCGTTCCCTAAAGAATATCGACTTTTAGAGCGTTATGATGTCAAGGTCTACTAACCATAGCATATTCTTTCTGCTCTGCTGCATGTCCATTTTCGGCATTCTGGCATATTCATGGTTTGATTTTTCAAGCTATCCTATCTTTGATACGCGTCATAACGTTAAAAAACTTTCCATCTTTCTTGGCTTTGGCTTGTTCGGAGGTAGTATCATATTAGCTCGATTAAAAAAAGAAGGAAATGTACTCACTGGCAATTATATCGTTACCAGTCTACTCAGGTATTATTTTGCTTATACACTTGTAAGCATGGTTTTCCCAAAAATTTATACTGAGATTTTTCAGACGTCCTATCACAGTTTTGATAAAAAGATAATTGATCTAGAACCAATGGAGTTTATCCGTAGCTTCTATACCTACAATCCACACTATGAAATGTTTATGGGATGGATGCAATTGTGTGGTGCTCTTCTGCTTTGCTTTAGAAGAACTTACCTTGTAGGAACTATCATTCTTCTTCCACTCTTGACATTGAGTGTGATGCATAGCCACTTTTTTGAAATTCAGAATTTAACCATTAGTGCTGCATTTTTGTTTGCAGGTGTGCTCATACTTCTGAGCCAAGGTTTTAGATTAGGTTCTTTTTTGGCAAATGGTACAACATTGGAAAAGTATGCATACCCATTTTTCAATCCGCCTAATAAGTTCTACAAAATATTAACCCTAGCAAAAATCATTGGAATTATAGGATATACGACCATGGTGTCTTCAAACTATATTGCGCATAAACAAACTTGGTGGAACATACAATCGCCCGTTGTTCAGGGAGTCTGGAAGATTGACAAACTAGAAACCGATACTAAAGACATTCCACGTTTTGAGCGATTCTTTTTTGAACGAGGTAGGCGTGGGATTGTGACTGCAGAAAATGATACAATTTCAGGTTTCCAATATATTATTGACACAAGTCAACAACAGTTTGAGTTTTGGAATTTTCATAATTACAGAGACCTGGACTTTAAAGGGAAATATGAACTCGTGGGGAGTGATACATTAATCTATAGAGGCAGAAACAACAAAGACCGATTGATGATGCAGCTGTCTAGGATTAAAAAATATGATCGTTAGCTTTGCCTGAATGAACATGCCTTCAGGCAAAATTTAAATTGTAGTTCTTCATTTTTAAAAGCACACATTGAAAAGGGCGAAAGTCCAACACGATCTGAGATCAAGTTGTCTGTAGCCCAACCCACTCTAAATTACAGAACCGTTAGTCAGCAGCCTATGCATAAAGAGACAACTATTTCTTTGCAACTCCTAGGATGGGTTCATACAGCTTAGCTATTCCTTTCAATGGTTTAACTTCGTAAAATTCTGAATTCTCAAAATTTGATATTTCAACCAAATTTTTAATATCTCTGGTCAAATTACAACCGCAAGCAACAATCTTATTTACTCCATTGAATATTCTTTGATAACGCCTTATACTATCATCTTTAGAAAGCCCATGTTCTAGGAAAAAGTATTTCCCTGTTGGTTTCAAAACTCTAAAAATTTCATTAAGAACTCGATTAACATCTTCAACAGAACAGAGAAGACCAGTACTAACCACTGAATTAAAGGAATTTTCAGCGAATGGCAAATTCTCTCCTTTACCATTATACCAATCAACATTAATTTGATTATTAATTGCCTTATTTTCTGCACGTTGTCTCATTGCAGGTATGGGGTCAATTGCTGTAATATCTTTAATTGATTTTGGAAAATATAAAAGATTTGCACCAGTTCCAATCCCAATTTCTAGAACTTTTCCTTTTACATCTTTCAAGTTCATTCTCCTTAGTCTAGGCATTTCGATTGGTTCAGTATGGTCTAGTAGCCACGGGTATATAGTATTTGAATAATATCCCATCTAATTTAATTTATTTCTAATTCGTACTCTTTGATTAAATCTAACGCAGCTTCCGGCCCTGATATTTGTAAAGCAAATCCATAGTTAAAAGGTAAAATTGATACATCAAACTTGAAAAAAGGACAACATGTCTTTTCTATCAAAATATGTTCTAAAACAGTTTCAAGCAAAATTGAATCATCATTGAAGTAATATATTACGCCATTTGAAGTTTCGTTTCTTCTTTCTACATTGGAGAAGATTTCCTTTTGCAGTATCTTTTTACGTTCGCTTAACTCCTCTCCAATTAATTTGCATTGTAATGCACCATTAAACATTTGAATATGACTATCCCAAGCAATTGGATTAAATGGGTAGGCATCATCAGTGCCAGAAATTTGATTAAAGAAGTAGCCAGACATTAGGAACAACGCCAACAACATCCATCCTAATCCGAGAATTGCTATTATTAATTTCTTTTTCATTTATACTATTTTGCTTAATTCATGTCAAAGTTAAACCATGGAGTATAGTCAACGGTCAAGGAAAATCTTAACTTTATTAAAAAAAATAAATGCTGATAGGCGAAATATCTAAGAAAACAAACTTGTCCAGAGATACAATACGGTTTTATGAAAAAAAGGGTCTCTTAAAAGTTGATAGATCAAATTCAAAATATAATAACTATAAGAAATATACGGAAAGACACGTGGAGCAACTGCTGCTAATTAAAAATGCCAAGCAGTTTGGATTTACTCTTAATGAAGTTGCGGAATTGATGGAACTTATGAGACTGAATCTTGCTACATGTTCTACACTCCAAAAAAAGGTTAATGATAAATTAATTGATATCGACAAAAGAATTTTGGCATTGACAGAAATGAAACAAATAATATTATCAAGTCTTTCTAATTCTGTTAATACATGTTGTGCGAATAAAGAAACTAAAAATTGCAAACAACTTATAAGTCGTGTGAAGCTAATTGGGTAACAATATGTAATATTTACTCCAAACATTTAGACAAGAATCAATTTTCGCGATAAGGATAGGATGGGCACCGGAGGTGGTCCGCAGGACGGAACCCCAGGATAGCCTGACGATTTTCTTTTTTAAAAAAAGAAAATGGGATCGCCCTAAAAATCTCTATACGGAGAATCCAAAAATGCGTTAGCCTCGTTTTCATCAAAACTTGAGCTTTCATTATTCCAATGCAATTTTTTATTGGGGAACCTACCTGCTATCACTCCTAAGAGAATCGTTTCTGTAAGTCTAGACGCATATGAAAATGGAGCCGTGCATTTACCGATGCCCAAACATGCATTTACAAATTGGTGATAATGCGCTGGGGCCTCTAGGTCATAATCTCTAACGGGCTTATCTGAGTGTACTCCTTTTGCATATTTTTCTACATCAATTTCTACATACTTATTATCCTCAATTAACCTAGGCAGTTGCATAAAATGCGGTAAAAGTAATTTTCCCTTTTCTCCCATAAACATCGCTCCCTGATCTGGCAATTCCTCCCCCATTGGGAGTTCAAGATCCTTGTGTACTCCTGGAGCGCCTGGGCCATCATACCAAACCCATTTTAATGTATCTGCTGTATATTTTGTGCCTGGGAATTCATACGTTACCGTATTGTTTTCCGGAAAACCAAAACCATTGGGTTCTCTGCAATTATTTATAACAGTAAATGGAACATCTAAGGCTAAAGCATTATACGGTGTATCAAAAATATGCACACCTATATCACCAAAAGTACCGCAACCGTAATCGCATATCTTCCTCCAATTTCCTGGATGATACATCCCTTCTTTATACGGTCTTTCGCGTGCCGTTCCTAGCCAGAGATTCCAATCAAGATTTTCTGGAACTGGATCTGCACCACTTGGGATTTCTCCATCATAGCCCCAGTTCTTAGGAGACCATGCATGTACTGTATGTACCTTCCCTATGATACCGGATTGGATTAATTTAGTACCTAGTATATAATCATAAAAAGAATGTACTTGTATCCCCATCTGAGTGACGAGACGTTTTTGCTTAGCCAATTTTGCCATGGCTCTTGCTTCAGAGACATGGTGTGTTAATGGTTTCTGACAATATACTGCCTTACCCATTTCCATAGCCAACATAGAAATAGGTGCATGCATATGGTCTGGAGTAGAAACTACAACAGCATCAATTTGTCCTGCCAATTCTTTCATTAGGACTCTATAATCAGAATATGTTTTTGCTTTGGGGTATAGTTTTTTTGCTGCAGCTAAATTAAGAGCATCTACATCACACAAAGCGGCTATGTCCACTAAGTTATGCGATGCCATCGCCTTAAGATCTTCAGCTCCCATACCACCCACACCTATATGTGCTGTGCGCAATCGTCCACTTCTGCCAAGATTTGTCTTTACACATGATGAAAGCAAGGCAATTGACCCCACGGCTGCTGAATTTTTTACAAAGTCTCTTCTTTTCATTTCTTTATTTATGCTTGCATAATATACAAAACTGTATAAATCTTATTCACCATTTGTGCTTCTAGCTATTTATTTTTCATTCTTTGCTTTAGCTCAATAAGAGCAGGATGGCTTGCTAGGAAAAGAAAAAATCGATTATAGCCAATAAACATGATTTGATAACCGAACTCAGTTTCTTTGTGAAAATCTATGAAAATGGGTCTAGGACTAAACATGATATTTTCTGAAACATGCTTGATGTTCTTTATAGGAATTTTTATAGTCTGTCTAAAATCACTTACATGGAGATACGTTCTATCTATGCTCACAAATTTTGCACGCATAAAAGCGTAGTACAGTAGGCCTGAACCAAAAATAAAAGCGATGAGCATGATGAATGCTTCAGGACGAGAGTAAAGAAAAGCAGCTATAGTCGCTGTACCAAATATCACAAACCAAATACCTGTGAAAATATATTTCCAAAAGAAAGTCAGGGATGTAGATAGCTTTAATTCTTGCGACATAAACCTTACTTAATGGGATCTTCCAATGTTGTGAAGGAAGACATAGGCAGGCCTTCACTATTAAACATTTCAGGCACTAAAAAATCTTTCCATCCATATCTAGCATATACGGGGTCTTCTATTTCAGGAGATGAAAGTTTAACTTGGTCTTTTAAAATCTCAGCGCGTGCTGGAACAAAGTTTCCATTAGCTGCTGCGATTTCAAAATTTGATATTTTTATATTCTTGGATACTAATCCATCTCCTGCAAAGTCAAAAGATAAAACGATGTTCTGGTCTTTAACTGTGTGTGAAGAATACAATGGGCCTGTAGGAAGAATATTCTTCTGGTAATCGTTTTCTAAGGCAAGAAATGCTAAACGCTTTCCTACATCTTGTTTGTTACCAGGATGAATACTTTTCTCTAAGCCTAAGTCCATTAATATTGCCATACCCGTCTTTTCTAGATCTAAGGTTTTTCTCTGTGCATCTCTAAGTGCAGGTGAAAGATTGTTGTTATATTCATATGGTGCTATCTGGGCAAAATAAAAAGGAAACTTAGAATCCCATTTTGATCGCCAGTCTTTTATCATTGTAGGGAACAGTTTTTCGTATTGTTTAGCTCTTCCCACATTGCTTTCTCCCTGATACCATATCGCTCCTTTTACATTATAAGGGATAAGTGGATGCAACATTGCATTGTATAATGAGGATGCTAATGCATTAGGTCCATCAGCAGAAACATAGGGTCTATTTTTTAACTTATCCTTGTGTTCTTCTCCGTAAATGACTAAATCACCATTTATAAGATCTGCATAAAACAGAGCTGACCATTCTCCTTCCAAGTTTTTAGTTTTCCCTAAAGACGATTTTAAATGTATAGGCCCTAGAACATTTGAGCCTCCACCGGAATCATAGTGTCTGATGGCAATAATGTTATTTCCCACCTTTAGCAAAGAATTTGGTACATCATAAACCCTATCTGAATTCCATGCCCAATCAGAACCAATCAGCTTTCCATTTACATAAATAAGATCTGCGTCATCAATTGCTCCTGTGTGCAATTTGAAATCATCTTGGATATCCTCCAGTACAAACTCTTTTCTATACCAAAACATTCCATGTAGATCTTGTGCATTCTCAGCATCAGGAATAAATAAATTCGTATGGCATCCTTTTGAGGGAAGTATTATTTTATTCCATGCAGAATCATCAAACTCTAAACTTGTTAATCTTTGATCTTCCATATCAGTGAGTCGTAAGGCTTCTAATGTTATGGGTGCATCTACGGTTTTAAAATTCTTTACCCATTCATCCCTTCCTGTCGTATTAAAAGACTCAATCTCTTGTATCCATTCCGGAAAATCTGCTAATCCTTCTTTACTCGTCCATGCTTCTGCCTCAGTACCGCCCCAACTACTATGTACGATACCAATAGGGATACCCAAATCTTGGTGAAGTTCGCGCGCAAAAAAGTAGGCTGTTGCACTGAATTTATCTGCTTCTTGCGGCGAA
>CALCMJ010000188.1 GCA_937967615.1 uncultured Saprospiraceae bacterium | reverse complement strand
CTGTGGTCTTCCCTGTTCCTGGGTTTCCAATAAATACGGAATGGATATTAATGCGGTCTTTCTCCAAAAACCCTTTCTCTTTTCTTAGCTGTAGAAACTTGATATAATTTGCATGGTCTTTTACCTTTTGTTTAATCTCTTCTAGGCCTATTAAAGAATTCAGCTGTTCAAAGAGTTCATCAAAACTTTCATTTGGATTGTATTCAGGATAAAATAGCTGTTTGTTTCCTTGGTTTGGAAGTGTAACAAGAGGTAAACCCTCTTCAGATTCTTCTGCAACTTGAAATTCTGCGGTTGCGATGAGATGTTCCATGAAAATTATCTCAATGCTATATAATCCTTCTCGCCAAGAGCCTTTTGAATTACTCCCCCATCCTGCGGAGAACTTGATGAGATCATCACCTTTCTTGACATTCTGCAACTTTGTTAATTTGACTTTGAGTTCTTTTGCCTCATTGTAAAATTTCACAAATAATTCACAATGCCAATTTTGAGTAATCAGTTTGTTTCTCAGTTGAATTTCACCGTAGATATACCTAGTCTCTTCACTTGAAAATACGTTTAGATATTTTCTATCATCTTCATTGACATCATCATATTGACCCTCATAAAGTTTGAGAGATTGTAATTCAATGTAGTTTTGCTCTTCTCCAAAACTCAAACCAGAATCCTCTATATAAAAATATTTGGTGGCTACCTTGACATTTTCTATCCATGCCTCCCAATAATACGTTCCCTTCTTCCAAAAGACACCTCCCTTCTTATTGCCCCATCCTTCTCTAAGATATACTATGTTATCAAACTTACTTACTTTTCGCTTGAAGTCTAGAGAACAAATATTCCTTTTATTTCTTTTAAGTTCAAAGCACTTAATCGTAACATTGACCTCCCAAATACTTTTATCAAATAGCTTATTATAAAAAGAAAGTTCAGCATAAATGTAATTCGTATTCTGCCGGTCAAAGACCTGTCTGTACTTTTTCTTATTATCTGCGAGCCACTCTGTTGAAGAATAGATCTGGAGGTCTTTAAACTTGAAATTATTATTTTTGATGGAGCTATCTGTCTCTTCCATTGGCAAATTTCTTTTGGGATAATATAAATATAGGCTATATAGAGTGGTATACACTATATTTTATTGTAATTATGTGGAACTTTTTGAGTCTCACAGAGTTATAGAATATTGACATTATATCCCAAGTGGAAAACCGTATGGCAAAGATTATTTTTAAATTTGAAGACAAGAATATACCAGAAAAACTGGTTGAGAACGCAGAAAAAGGCTTTTCTATTCTTGAAGTGACTGAGGATCATGATATCCACTTAAATCACAACTGTGGAGGCGTCTGTGCTTGTTCCACCTGTCACATATACGTAAACCGTGGTGAAGACACATTGGAAGAGATTTCTGACAAAGAAGAAGACTTTATTGACAGAGCAACTGATCCAAGGATTGAATCTAGACTTGCATGCCAATGTATAATACTCAGCGAGGATGCTGAAATTGAAGTAACCATTCCTGACCAGTCCAGTATTATTGGGCACGAACATTAATCTATGAGTTGGAAAGACATAAATGACATGCCTATAAATTGGGCAGATCACGAAGACATTGCCATGAAATTATATGAAAAATTTGGTGATGAATTTACTGAATCAAATATTTATCGCATCCGATTTACTGACCTTATTGAATGGGTTTTAGAAATTCCTACATTTGAAGGAAAAAGGGAAGAATCCACTGAAGGGCATCTGGAAATGATTCAGGCGAAGTGGGTTTATGAATGGAGAGATAATCAATAAAAACAGAAATTTAACCCTGAAAATTCTGGATTCTCTAGCTTTTTAGTAAAAAAACTAAGAAAATTCAGGTTTTTAATTCATTGATTGTTTACATTAATAGGCACAAAGGGCAGTTTATAGACTCCATTCTTTTGAAAGCTTAGCTGCAAAACAACTTTGTACCAACTTAGTCTTTATGCTAGAATTTTTATCTGCTGCAAACGATGTAGTCAATACTACTAAGGCTGTTCAACAAGCTATCAGTTCCATTCAGGACCAATGGAATGAAAAATCCATACACACATTAGTTATCCATGCAACTATTGGTCATCAGCTAAAGGAACTATTAAGTGAAGCGAAAAGACTGTGTCCAGACAGCAAAATTGTGGGATGTACATGTGCCGGCGTTATAGGATATAATAAAGTCTATGAGTCCATGCGAGCCTTGAGTATAATGGCCATCTCTACAGATATTCCTAACGAACTAGTTATTTCTCATTCTCATAATATTTTAGGCAAGAATTCATTCAAGGCATCCAAAGAGATGGCTCGGAATCTCAAAAGCATGAATTCTGATATTAATATGCTGATGCTGCTGGTTCCTGGGATGGATATTGCTGCAGATCAAGTACTACAAGGTATTGAATCTGAGTTTGGTGAATCTATTCCTATTTTTGGTGGAAGTGCTTCAGACAACATGAAGTCTATTCTCTCCTATCAATTTCTTGACGAACAGGTATTTGAACATACCGCTTTACTAATTGGTTTTGCGGATAAAACACTTGATGTACACATGGGTGTACACCACGGAAGTATTCCTCTAGGTGATGGTTTTACTGTTACGAAGTCTGAGGGTAACCATGTGTTTGAAATAGAAAATAAACCAGCGTGGCAGTTTCTAATGGATGAACTCAACCTAGCACATGAAACGCATCCAGGCCCCTGTATTCCTATCGCGGGTTTAGGGGAATACCTAGATAGCACATTGCATGAAGAATATAACAACAAACATATTTTACGTGTGATTACAAAGGTAAATCCAGACTACAGCTTTTACCTGCCTGTGAATTGCCCTACGGGAACTAGACTTTTTTTAACACAAAGAAATGAAGATCTCATCTTTTCAGGGCTAGAATTATTAACAAGCAGAATGAAACAAGAAGTAAAGGACAAAGAAATTGTTGCTGTCTTTCACACAGATTGTGCTGCGAGAGGAAGGGCACTTTTTGACATTATAAATAAGGAAGAGATTATTCAAAATATGCAGGACCTAGTGCGCGGCGACTCACCAGTACCTTGGTTAGGAATGTATGGTTATGGCGAATTTGCTCAACTAGGAAATAGAAATAGATTCCATAATTACACCAGCTCACTTTATCTCTTGACTCGCAAACAAGAATTTAAAATTTGATCAAGAGATAAGCAGTACAAAAACATGGAAGACACTACACCTAACAGATATTTAGAATTACAAACACAGATAAGTGAATCCATAAGAACGCAACAAGAACTTATCCAAACTAAGAACAGACTTGATGATGAACTTGGACGCGTTAAAATGCAACTTGATTTTGGTCATACAATATTGAAAGTCAAAAATTCAAATGAATTCTGGGAAACGACTATTGAATACTTGGTTTCTAGTTTTGATCAACCGCAAGCTATCATTTACAAACACAATAAAATCAAAAACAACTTAACACCTATTCAGAGCTTTGGCTTTTCGCAAGAGAGCATTTTGCCCGAACTTGATATCAATAGTCAATTTAAATGGAGGGAAGAATATGCAAATTTTACGAATAAAGCAATGCAGCTATTCTTTTCTGATTTAAAATTTACTGAAGCGTACATTTGTCCTCTCTTTGATGATACTGCATCTATTGATTATATGATAATAATAGGAGCAAACGATGAACATCTGAGATTCTTTCCTTCCATTTACAATATCGATTATGCATATCTAAAATCATTTTGTCAAACGGCTCAAATTATGCTTGAGAATCAAATTCTTAAAATTGCATTAGGAAAGAAGGTTATAGAACGCACCACAGAATTGAAAACGAGTAATGATCAACTACAAAAAGAAATTTCAGAACGGACCAATGTAGAAGCTGCCTTAATTAGAAATACAAATGAACTTAAAGAAAGGAACAAAGAACTCGAACAATTTATCAATGTAGCCTCGCATGATCTAAAATCTCCATTGCGTCAAATTACAAGTTTCTCAAGTCTGTTAAGCCAAAGAAATCACGAAGAATTAGACGAGAAAAGTAAAAGCTATTTAAATTATATTATCTCTGGCTCAAGCCATCTTTATTCCATTTTAGAAGATCTTCTTCAGTATTCAAAAGCCACTGGTGGTGGCGAAGAAATTTCTTTGATTGATTTTAAAGAGATAATCAATAAAGTAAAAAATTCTCTCCAATCACAGATAACAAAATCCAAAGCATCCATCCAACTTATTCAAGAGCCTAAAATTATTGGTAATAAATATCAACTGGAGCGTGTGTTTCAAAATCTAATAGAAAATTCTATAAAATTCAGATCTGAATGTAATCCTGAGGTCAAAATTGATTGTGCATATGAAGGTGAATTTTGCCACATCACAGTTACTGACAATGGAATAGGCATTCGTCCTGAATACTCTGATAAAGTATTTGACATATTCCATAGATTAGAACCAAAGAAATATGATGGTACTGGATTAGGGCTAGCTATCGTAAAAAAGATAGTTGAAAAACATGAAGGGAAAATATGGATAGATAATCCTGAAGACTCAGGTACAATTATTAATCTTCTTTTACCAAATCATAATCATGCACTACTTAGTAGCTAAAGCGCTCTTCTCTATATACAATTTCAACTTCTTCCTTATCACTTTCCTCTACTCTACCCACAATCTGCGCATCAATTTTAAATGTTTTAGAAATACTAATAATAGCATCTGCTGTAGCTCTATCTTTTACATAAAACTCTAAACGATGCCCCATATTAAACACTTCAAACATCTCCTTGTAATGCGTTCCACTCTCTTGACGAATTAACTCAAACAATGGAGGGACTGGAAGCAAATTATCTTTGATGATTTTTTTATTTTTCACAAACTTCTTCACCTTAGTTTGCGCACCACCTGTGCAGTGTATAATTCCATGAATAGATTTTTTTTCAGACTCTAAAATTTTCTTAAGTACAGGCAAATAAGTCCGTGTTGGTGAAAGTATCAACTTCCCTATAGGAATCTCTACGCCTTCAAGCTCTATAGTTTCAGTAAGTAATTTGGAACCCGAATACACAAATTCTTTATCTGTTGCTGGATCAAAGCTCTCAGGATACTTTTCCATATAAATCTTAGAAAGTACATCATGCCTAGCTGACGTTAATCCATTACTTCCCATTCCGCCATTATACGCATCTTCATATGCGGACTGACCATAAGACGCTAAGCCTACAATCAGATCTCCATCTTGAATATCATTAATGACTAATTCATCTTTGCGCTTTCTCGCAAAAGTTGTAAAACCTACATCAATTGTGCGCACTATATCTCCCACGTCTGCAGTCTCTCCTCCAGATAAATGTAGACGAATATCATGATCTGCCATTTTATTAATGAAGTTTTGAGCAGCATTTATTATCACGCTCAATACGTCACCTGGAATCAAGTTTTTATTTCGACCAATGGTTGATGAAATAATAATATCATCCGTGATGCCCACACAAGCCATATCATCCAAATTCATTACTAACGAATCTTGAACAATGCCTTCCCAAACTGAAATATCTCCAGTCTCTTTCCAATATAAATACGCCAAACTTGTTTTCGTCCCTGCTGTATCAGCATGCATAATATTGCACCAATCATCTGCACCACCTACATAGTCAGGAAGTATCTTGCAAAAAGCAAGTGGATAAAGCCCTTTGTCAAGGTTTTTGATTGCGTTGTGCACATCTTCTTTCTGGGCAGAAACACCTCTTTTCTCGTAGATATTCATCCTGCGAAAGTAAGAATTTTATAGCACAGTAGAGGATTGTATTTAAAGAGTAATGAATAAAAACTCCTTATTGAAGGGATCCAGGTGCTCCTTTAAGCCATCAATAAATTCGTCTCCCATGCTATCATAAAATTGTAAAAAATTCACCTTACGCTCCTGCAGGCTGCCGCTAGGAAATAATGCCTCATACGTTTTATCAATTTTGCCTAGTGAACTTTCTGATTTTTGCTTAATGACCTTTTTTAACCTGCCTTCTAAAGATTCTATCGCTTTTATAGATTTCGCCTTTTCTGCTTCCACCTTTGGCCCTAGTGTTTGATCAAGTTCTTCCGCCTTTACTTTTATTTGGGCATAGATAGCTTCCAGTTGCTCTATACTATCTGTTAGTGCGAATGCTTCACCACTTGTATTTTGCAAAAATGAATTTATGATTTCATGCTTACTAGAAAACAAACTTTGGATGCCTAAGCCCAATTTATCCAAAGATTTTTGCTGATTCTTATTCACTATTGCCACAGAATTTCTGCGCATTAACACTGGAAACGGAATACCATGATGTTCAAACTGCACCTTCCTTTCTAACCAATATGCGAGTTCGCCTCCTCCTCCTAAATATGCAAGATTTGGGAATACCGTTTCTTGAAAAATGGGACGCATATTTACATTTGGACTAAAGCGCTCAGGGTGATCAGTAATTTCCTTTCTCATCTCCTCTTCACTAAAAGAAATTGAGCTACCTAAAATAATAAAACGTTCTCCCTCCCTTTCTATCCGCAATCTTTTATTTTCGTTTGTAAAGTAAAAGAAGTTTATATCACGTATATGTGTCTGCGTATCAAAACCACTCGCCGCTATTTCCTTTTGAGCTGTTTCTATAAGTACCTTATTTGAGGCATTAAATACTTCATCGTGAATAATTTCTGAAATCAAAGATTTCATCTCAGGATTATCCATGGACAGCACAAGTAAACCATATTTCTTAAAAAGCAAAATCGCGATACCGGTCGCAAAATCCCTGTACGTATCAGCTCTAGATAAGATCTCTTTGCATTGAGCTAATAGCACTTGCCCAGCCGAATCCTCTCTGCAGATTTCTTGTAATTGATTTAATATTTCTTCTAAGCCACCAGTGGGCATCCTTCCTACAGATTCATTTTCATGCACTGCATTCCATACAAGCTTCTTATTGTAAATTTGCAAATGATTAATTTCCTCAAAATCATGATCTTCTCCACCTGAGATTAATACAGGAACAACATGGACATCTGGATACTTCTTATTCAGTTGCTCAGATAAATTTATAACAGAAATTACTTTATAGATATAGTACAGAGGGCCAGTCATAAGGCTTGGCTGATGTGCAGTAATCACAGTAAAGCAATTGTCCTCCTTAAGTTTTTCAATATTTTGTTTTTGCAAATCTGAACTATCAAGATCCGCATATTGCTGCATTACTGAAGAATACAATTGTCCTCTATCTATCTTGCTTTTCCTTCTTTCCGCAATTGCATCCTTAAAGGAGTCTATCTCAGGCGTATACTTATAAAATCTTCTAAGTTTTGGATCATTTTTTTGATACGATTTATCTCTTTGAGACAACTGCGAAATAAGGTCAAAACTAAAGGATTGTAATTCCATGCTTCTATTTAGAAATATTGAAGCACAAAAGTATTACTTTCAAGCTCATAGTATAGCTTTAATAGATGCTCTTTTTTATCACCAAACGACTTTTAGCAGGAATACTAGTAAGTATCAGTGTAATTATAATAGTTAGTTCTATTATTTACCTAGCCCCTGTGGACCCCACTAGATTGACCTTTGGTCAAAGAAGCGATGACAGCACCATAGCCGCTAAGCGCGAAGCACTAGGACTTGACAAACCACTTTATACTCAGATGCTCTATTACTTGCGAGATATCTCTCCTATTGCCATCAGCTCCAATCCCAACTATATTTCAAATGCTCGCTTCGTTAAGAAAACTTTTTCCATAGGAAATACTCATCTCTTATTCAAAACACCTGACCTCAGAGACTCCTTCCAGTCCGCAAGAAGTGTTGCAAGTATCCTACGTGAAGTTATTCCACTAACAGTCATATTGGCTTTCTGCTCTTTGATAATTGCAAGTATTCTAGGAATCCTCTTTGGTTTTATTGCCGCTGTAAACAAGGATAAGTTTATAGACTCCGCACTCGTAGGCATTTCCACTCTAGGATATTCAGTACCTAGTTATGTCAGTGCGATAATTCTAGCAATAGTATTTGGTTACCTCTGGAGTGACTTAACAGGTTTAAGAATGCAGGGCAGTTTGTATGAACTGAATGACATTGGAGATCCCTACCTTGCTCTTCGTAATCTTATACTCCCATCTATTGCGCTAGGCATAAGACCCATTTCTGTTATAACACAGATTTCACGATCAGCAATCTTAGACACACTCAGTCAAGACTATGTCCGTACCGCTGTTGCTAAAGGTGTCCAGTATAAAACCGTTCTTAAAAAACATGTATTTAAAAATTCTATGAATCCAGTTATAAGTGTCGTCTCCGGTTGGCTCGCTTCATTGCTTACTGGTGCTTTTTTCGTAGAGTATGTTTTTAGCTATAAAGGCTTAGGATACACCACAGTTACTGCACTTCTCAATTACGACATCCCAGTTATTCTAGGTAGCCTCCTCTTTGTGAGCATCGTCTTTGTCTTCTTAAATATCATCGTGGACATTTTATATAAAAGTATTAGCCCACGAGAAGAACTGTTTTAATTCCCACTTCCAATTTCATTTCTATTCCCCTCTTTAATTTCATTTCCATTTCCATTTTCATTTTCATTTACATTTTCATTCCCATTTCCATTTCCATTTCCATTCCCCTTTTCATTCCCATTTTCATTTTCATTTTCATTTTCATTCCCATTTTCATTTTCATTTTTATTTTCATTCCCATTTTCATTTTCATTCCCTTTGGGCATCTCCTCCTGCGCAAGCCCAGGAGGACCGGGTCGTCCATGACTCCGCTCCGCTTTGGTCCTATGGACTCCTTCGCAAGCTCAGGATCATTCCCACCCCTGATGCAAACTATTGGGCAGCACAGTCAATAGAAAAAATTTTAAGAGGGATTGGAATCACTAAACGAAAAAAGCATCGCACTTTATAAGTACGATGCTTTGTATTTTCTTTTGTTAATCCTAAGATTAAAAGTGGTATCCTACTGCAAACTTAAACTGCTCGCTTCTAAGTTTAAAACCTGCTTTCTCTCCATTTAAGTAGATACCTTCTCCCTCTCCACCAAAATTCTTGTAGAAAGAAAAGTCTGTGAAGATAGGTCCAAAATCATATCCTATACTCATGTTATATCCTGTTGAAAACTTTCTTGTTCTGTCATCAAGATTCATAAGTACATTCAATTCGTTTGATTTACTCAAATTGTATTGAAATTGCGGCCCAACAGCGATGTTGAAATTATGTGCAGTCAAACCTATTTTAATAGGAATGTCCATCTGTACATTTGTTTGGCTAATTTTTCCGCTTATTGCACTATTCATCCCAAAGTCTTTGACATTAAAGTTCTTGTCAAACATTGTCATAAGTACATCTGAGCTAAGGTATATAAAGCCTGCTGTGTGTTTTGCACTTAGTCCCATAGAGAAAGCATTTCCTCTACCGTCACTTTCCAATGCATAAAATACATCATCCGATTCTCCAGTAGCATATGCTTTTTCCATAGCTTTATCCTGAGTTAAACCAAGTTCTGTTTTGATTCCAATTTTTGTTTGTGCGCTTACTGTACCTACTATAAGTACTAATAAAGCGACTAGGGTGTTTATTCGTTTCATTTCTCTAAAAAAAATTAAGGGTAAAAAATCCAGTGCACTTGCTTTCTTTAAAGCCTTCATGCTATTAACACCTATAAGACTCCGTTTTGGAGATAAGTCCCATATTATGAACCCTAAAATTTTCTTAAAGTATTCAAATGTTAAGTTAACGACATATGCCAGAAGTGCAGTAAAAATGGGCAATTGAGAGCTATTTCAATACAAAATATCATCTTAAGCAGCGCCCGAATCCAAAGATTTTGCAAAGTGAAGAATTACCAATAGAATTGTAAGTTGCCTTTATGACATTAAAATTTACCAAGCAAAAATTAAATTTGAGCCTTTTCACCGTTTTGGACAAAATGCGGTATCACATTCTGTAATCCAGAGGTGGTTTTCTATCCCCTAGAAGAGGCTGATAATTAAAATTGGAGCCCTGTCTTCTTTTTAATTCAAGCTTGGCTTGTTCTAAGACATCTTGATTATTGAATAAATCAATTGCCGTTAAAGTAATACTCTTAATAGCCATCAGCATCCCTCTTTTGCCTATACTGGTTCCGCCAGCCGCTACGGCTTGCCAAGTATGTGATGATGTTCCCGGGACCCAGGTAGCAGCGCGCATACCAGCTGTGGGCACAGCCCAACTCACATCTCCCACATCTGTAGAGCCACCTACGCCCTTTTCAACAATTTTAAAGGGAGCGATATTTTCCGTTAGATTTAATGAGACATTATCAGCATATGCAAACGTAGATACTATCTTTTCAGCAAATGCTTGTTCTTCAGCATTATAACTGTAGCCTCCTACGTAGGAGAGATTATCATGCATAATCCTGCTTAGAGTTTCGTTAGGCAATACATTGTAAAGCCCATGAATAACTTCATACTCCATCTTAGTCTCTGTTGCCTTTGCTGCTGCTTCTGCAATCTTTACAATCCAATCAAAATTCTTAACCACCTGGGCCATATCAGGATGTCTTGCGTAATAAAAGACTTCTGCAAACTCTGGAACGACATTAGGAGCTTCTCCTCCACTGGTGATCACGTAATGGGTTCGCGATTCTTGCGGAACATGCTCACGCATAAGGTTGACCATGTAATTCATGGACTCTACAGCATCCAATGCTGATCTTCCTAGAAACGGATACCTAGCAGCATGGGCAGCAGTTCCATAAAATCTAAACTTGGCTGACTTATTCGCAAGTGAGGATGCAGCATGGGCGGAATTCTGATTACTAGGATGCCAGTGCAGAATTGCATCCACATCATTAAATAATCCCGCTCTTACTAGATATACCTTACCTCCTCCGCCTTCTTCAGCAGGTGTTCCATAGAACCTGATAGTTCCTTTTTTATTATTTGCAATCATCCAATCTTTCACCTGTATCGCAGCAGCCATGGATCCTGCCCCAAATAAATGATGACCACAAGCGTGTCCAGCATTCACCTCTTCCCTTTTTTCTCTAAACGGTGCTGCCGTTTGTGATACACCAGGTAAGGCATCATATTCTCCTAAAATTCCTATGATAGGTTGTCCATTGCCATAGCTTGCGATAAATGCTGTAGGAATATCTGCTACACCAGACTCAATTTTAAAGCCCTCTTGTTCCAATACTTTTTTCAGATGTGCAGAGCTCTTCTTTTCCTGATAGCCCATCTCAGCATATTCCCATATTTTCATTGCACTCTCAAAATAAGTATCTGCATTGGATTCTATACTTTGAAGAATAGCTTCCTTTTCTTTTTCACTCAGTATATTTTTTAATTGGGCATTTAGAGAGAGAGTAAGAACGCTAAGGATCAGAAGAAGAATAGATTTTTGCATAGTAAGAGGGTTTTGTGTTCTCTTAAATATGGGAAATAAATCGCATTTTCTCTGCTTTGACTAAAGCATAAATAGAAATTTCGGAAATATAAATGCTAGTCTAGAACAGAAGTGATTAAGCCAAACTGATCTTATGTACCCTCTGTTTTATTCTCAAATAAGAAAAGGATATCAGATAGTGTTTCTTTTAAATCTTTTCGATTTACTATAAAGTCTAGGAAACCATGATCTAACAAAAACTCAGATCGTTGAAATCCTTCAGGTAAATCTTTCTTGATCGTCTCTTTGATAACTCTTGGGCCTGCAAAACCAATTAGAGCTTTGGGTTCTGCAAAATTAAGGTCACCTAACATGGCAAAGGATGCAGTAACCCCTCCTGTAGTGGGATCTGTCATAAACGAAAAGTAAGGTACTTTGGCTCTTGATAATTGTGCAAGCTTAGCTGAAGTTTTTGCCATTTGCATAAGCGAGAATGCAGATTCCATCATTCTTGCTCCCCCTGATTTAGAAATAATCATCAGCGGTGTAAGATTTTCAATACAGTAATCCACTGCTTTAGAAATTCTCTCTCCTACAACTGAGCCCATTGACCCACCTATAAAACTAAAGTCCATAGCAGCAATACAGATAGGTCTCTTTCCTACTTTACCATGTGCTACAGAAATTGCATCTGTTAGATCCGTTTTCTCTAGTGCAACCTCAAGTCTATCCTTGTAGTTTTTAAGGTCTGTAAATCCAAGAAAATCTTTAGAGCGAATCTCTTCAAAAAGCATATCATATTTCCCGTCAAAGATCAGATCAAAATAATCATAGCTACCTATACGTGCGTGGTGATCACATTTATTACAAATGTAAAAGTTCTCCTTAAGCTCTTTAACAGTCAGGGTCTCTCCGCAATCTTTGCATTGGTACCACAGGCCATCTGGAGCTTCTTTCTTAAACTTAGTTGTTGTCTGTATGCCGTCTTTTAATCTCTTGAACCACCCCATAGTATATCTTTTAGTTATAGTGGGAATAACTGAACACGGGAATGCTAAGGTATGTTTTTAAGCGAAAAGTACCCCGTTTTTTGATTTGTGTTTTCATTGTGAACATATCAATGGCTTAAACTAAGTGATAGTCAACGATTTACGTATTGAAAATACAAAAACTAAATCCGCATATGAGCCAATCGTGACACATTCAATTACAGAAATGGGTTGGAATTTTAATACCGAAAGTTTCTCACTTCTTGGACAAAATGCTTCACATTTTCTAGTGGAGTTTCTGGATATACGCCATGTCCCAAATTAAAAATATGCTTCGTCCCAAATGCTTGAATTGTCTCCCTAGTCTTATTAGTAATCACTTCTTTTGAGGCGAATAATACTGTAGGATCCATGTTCCCTTGGAAGATGCGTTCGTTTCCATATTTCTCCCTCATATGCTTAGGGTTCATTGTCCAATCAAGACCAATAACGTCTGAATTCAAAGCATAAATATCATCCATAGAAAACCAGGCGCCTTTGCTAAAAAGGATAACTGGAACTTCTGTGATCGCTTCATTTATGCGTTTTAAATATGGAATACAAAACTCACTATACATTTTTTGATCAAGGACTCCGGCCCACGAATCAAATACTTGCACCACCTCTAGTCCATATGATATCTTCTTTTTTAAATATGCTATAATGGTTTGCGTCAGCTTTTCTAGTAAAGCATGTGATAGCTCTGGATACTTGTGTAGAAAGGATTTTGTTTTATAAAAAGTCTTAGAGCCTGACCCTTCTACCATATAACACATAAGTGTCCAAGGCGCTCCTGCAAATCCTATTAAAGGCACTCTTCCATTCAGCTTGTCAACTGTCATCTCAACAGCTTCATACACATAAGATAAATTATCAGCGGCATCAGCTCCTTGAACTAACTTATCCACATCATCTTTATTTTCAATTGTTTTATGGAAAAACGGACCTCGCTTTTCTATAAGTTCATAATCTAAACCCATGGCTTCTGGAATGACAAGAATGTCAGAGAAAATAATTGCAGCATCAACCCCTAAAGCATCTATAGGTTGGATGGTCACCGTACTGGCCATATCAGGATTAGAAACTAAAGCTTTAAAGCCAGAAAGACTTGCTCGTATTTCTCTGTACTCTGGAAGTATCCTTCCCGCTTGACGCATTATCCAAATAGGAGGTCTTTCTACCTGCTCGCCTTGCAAGAGTCGTAAGAGTATATCATTTTCGTATTGCATATATATAAAGGTAAGCGCTCATTTTGTGAAAGCCTTAAGAGTTTAACTAGAAAAGGATAATTTTACACTGAACAAACAAATCAGATGAATATAGCTATAGTAGGATACGGGAAAATGGGGAAATTGATTGATAAACTCGCTACAAAGGCTGGTCATAAGATCGTGAGCACCATAGATAGCAAGAATATGGACAAACTTAGCAGTCTTTCGTCATCTCAAGTAGATCTGGCAATAGAATTTACACATCCGGAAGCTGCACTCCAGAATTACAGAACACTGCTTGAAAAGGGAATACCAGTTGTAACTGGAACTACAGGATGGCATGATAAGATTGAGGAAGTGCGCACTCTTGTTAGTGATAATAATGGAGCTTTTTTCTATGCAAGCAACTTTTCTATTGGGGTTAATATAGCTTTTAAGCTGAACAAAATACTTGCAAAGTTAATGGAAGATAAGCTTGATTATTCTCTGATTATCAAAGAGGTACATCATACAACAAAAAAAGATTCGCCAAGCGGAACAGCAGTTAGTCTTGCTGAACAGGTAATAAACAACAACAAACATAAACTGCGGTGGATGAATGCAGAAACAAGCGAAACTGATATTATACCCATTATATCAGAGCGTGTCACGGATGCAAAAGGCTATCATGAAATTGAGTATGATTCAACCATAGATACAATCAAGATTATCCATAACGCCAAGAGTCGAGAGGGATTTGCCCTAGGCGCATTGTCTGCTGCAAAATGGCTAATAGGAAAAGAAGGGATGTTTACGATGGAAGATATGTTAAATGAAGACTGATCAATAAAATCAGATTAAGCAATGAGTAATTACAAAACATTTGAAACAGATCGTCTTTTTATAAGGCCGGCACAAATTGAAGATGCTGCATTCCTAAAGCAACTTTATAACACTGAAAAATGGATTGCAAATATTGGAGATAGGAATATTTACACGATTGCGGCAGCCGAAGAATACATTAAAACAAAAATGTTGCATCAACTTGAAGAAAAAGGGTTTTCTAACAACACTATAATTCGGAAATCTGACCAAATCAAGTTAGGTTTTTGTGGACTATATGATCGTGAAGGACTAGACGGTGTAGATATTGGATTTGCACTCTTACCTGAATATGAAGGCAAGGGATATGCATACGAAAGTGCATCAGTTCTTATAAAGGAAGCTATGCCTTATTTCAAGTTAAATAAAGTAAGCGGAATAACTATTAAACAAAATATTGTTTCACAAAAGTTACTTGAAAAACTGGGATTGCGTTTCATCAAGATGTTCATACTCCCAAACGATGATGAAGAGCTAATGCTCTATGAACTTGAATTGTAAATGAAAAATCGTTTGCAAACTTAAATTCTTTAAAGAAAATATTATTCCAATATGAAATACATTCTAATCCTCTCAGCTTTTTGTTTAAGCCTAGGCGCGTGTAAACAATCTGCAGAATCCACTGAACAAACTGGAGTCAGCATCCCAGAATTCCCTAAAAATCTTGAAAAAGTATTTGATGCACACGGCGGCTATGAGACTTGGAAACAAATGAAGGCAATGATCTATACCATCAAGGATAAAGATGGCGACGAAAAGCAATCTATTGATCTAGAGGATCGTCGGGAAAAAGTAGAAGGCGTAGATTATACGATGGGCTTTGACGGTGCACAATACTGGATAGACGCAGATACAAGCATTAAAAAAAATCCAGTCTTTTACACTAACCTAATGTTGTATTTCTACGCAATGCCATTTATAATTAGTGATCAAGGCATAAATTATTCTGAAGCGAAACCTCTTATATTTAATGGCAAGGAATATCCTGGATATCGCATCTCTTATGACAAAGGAGTAGGAATAAGTCCAGAGGACGAATATTTCATTCACTACGATCCTATTAGTTATGAAATGACTTGG
>CALCMJ010000187.1 GCA_937967615.1 uncultured Saprospiraceae bacterium | reverse complement strand
AATAATATGATAATAAGATACTTCACAATTAATTAATACAAAATTGAACAAAATGTTTTCAATTATATGCTAATAAAAAGTTAAAGAACGGGTATAAAGAGTCAATAGAATATTAATTGTGATCGTATGTAAATTGATTGAGGTTATATTCTATGCAGTTTTATGTTTATCTACATACTGTAATTCCTAAAGAACATATATACATAGCGGATTAGATAAACTTGGGGTGTCACGCGTGAGGGGGAGTAAGGGAGCCCGGAGGGCTGTCTCCATTATTCTTATTTATATGTGATTTCTACGGAGGTTTTGAGAATCTAAAAGTAAACTGTAGGCAAAGAGTGTGGAGACGGGACCCCTGAATGACCCGACCACCCATTGCTATTGCAATGGGTGGTCACGCCCAATTTATTTTACTACAGTTTAATAAACTGCTTAATAATTATTTTCTCTGATGTAATAATCTTGAGAAGATAAACGCCTGCATTGAGTTGCGCAACATCAATAAGGTTTGTGGATTCTAAGTTTGCCTTTATCTTCTGCCCGGAATGATTGTAAATTTCTAAGCTTGAAATATTATCTAGTTCTGTAGAAATGATCAAGGTATTATTTACGGGGTTAGGGTAGATGTTTACTAAATCATTCTTCCTGTCAGTGTCCACTGAGGAAGAAATTACATCTATGATAAAGTCTGTTGAGAATACTTCGCACTCATCTGTGAGCGTGACTGTGTAGGTTCCTGCCGGAAGATCAGAAACATCTTCTGAATTAGAAACGAGTGTCCCGATAGAATTTGTCCATTCTACTGTGACAGCGTTAACGCCGCCAAGAATTTCAATATCAATGGCTCCATCATTTACACCTACACCGGATTCATTTGTGATTGCAATAAGATTGACACCAAGGTTTTGTAAAGTTACTATAGATTCTGCAGCACTAAAATTGCAAGTTGCGCTATCTTCAATAAAGACGCTATAATCTTCAGGTGCTAAATCTGTTAATTCAAATGCATCACCTGAATTTAAAATCGTACCACTTATGGAGCCTGGCATAATAGTGTATGTATATGGAGGTGTTCCTCCTGTAGGAGTTATTGTTATAGCTCCATCCTCAACACCGGGGCAAGTGATCTGGGTGAACAATGCTTCTGCAGTAAAATCGATGTCCACTGTTACAGTAAAACTGCATGAGGAAGTATATCCACAATCATCTGTTGCAGTATATTCCACTATGGTCATTCCACTAGGGAAAACAGAACCACTAGCTAATCCTGATGTTAATTCTATACTCTTAACGGCACAGTTGTCAGTTGCGGTAGGCATTGTATATGTAAAGGCATCGCAATTATTAATTGTCACATCCTCTTGTGTACATGTAATGGTAGGAGGTAGAGTGTCTATTACTGTTACTAAGAACGAATCCAAAACAGAATTGCCAGAAGAATCTATCAATGTTGCATTTATGTAAAACTGGTTAATGTCAGAACATGTAAAAGCTCCACTTACAAAGTTGACTTGTTCAATTCCACAATTATCTGAACTTGCTCCTAAAAAGTCATTTTCAAATACGGGATTTGCTACGCCATCTTCATCGAGATAAATTGTGATCTCATTAAATGCAGCTACTGGAGCAATGGTGTCTTGATAGTTTATTTCTAAGGTGTCATACACTGTACATCCATTTCCATCAGTAAGGATATAGCTATACATTCCTGTTGCTAATCCAGAAAGTGTATCTGGAATATTTACAATTGTGTCAATGATATTTAATGGCGTATCTATAATAATAAAAGTACTGTCGTTAGTCAGGCCGTTAGACCAGCTAAGTGTAAAGTTATCTGCACCTCCATCAATGTTCAATATTATTTCACCATCATCACTGGCGTTACATTCATTATCTACAATAGACTGAAGTACTTCAATAGAGTCAGGTTGTGTAATCATGACAGTAATAGTTTCTTCGCAATTCCCGTCCGTTACAACTACTGTATAAACGCCAAAGGGAACATTTGTTAAATCTTCAGAAGAAGCACCATTAGACCAATCATACGCTGTGGATGTACTTCCACCTGTAACTGTCAGATCTACTGAGCCGGAGTTTTCGCCATAACAAGGAATATTAGTAGCTACAGCATTTAATGAAAGATTACAACCTCCTGGATTTACGACAACGGTCGCAGTGCTTTCACAACCATTTTGGTCAGAGACAACAACAGAATAAGTGTTAGGAGCAAGATTATTTATTGTAGGATTAATATCTCCAGTGCTCCAAAGGTAATCGTAGGGTGGAGTACCGCCAGTCCCGTTTGCAGTTGCTGAACCATCATTTGCACCTGCGCTGGTTTCGTCAGTGGAAGAAGCTGATGCGATGAGTTCTGTAGGTTCATCAATTGTATATGTTTGTGAGGCAGTGCACATATTTTGATCTGTGACTACGACTGTATAATTTCCAGGCTCTAAGTTTGCATTTGTTGCAGAATTAATACCATTTGACCAAGCATATGAATAGCCGGGCGTACCACCGCTTGCACTAATATCAATAATTCCATCTGCGGCACCATTGCAAGTAACATCATTTTCAGTATTTGTAATAATATCTATAGAAGTAGGTCCACTTATAGTTACTTCAACGATGTCAGTACAGAACGTTGCATCAGTAACAGTGGCAAAGTAAGATCCAGCAGGAACATTTGTAATGCTATTTCCTGAAGAAGGAACTGACCAGGTATATGTATATCCAGGTACTCCACCTGAAGGGTTAAGTGTTGCTGATCCATCTGATGCGCCCATACAGGAAACATCTGTGGTGTTTATTGTTGTTATAATTTGTGAAGGTTCACTTATGAAAATTGTTTGAGTACAGGTTTCATTATTATCATCAGTTACCATTACGGTGTGCATACCACCTGATAGATTAGTTGCAATTGCTGTTACTTCGCCATTGTCCCATAAAATAGTGAATGGACTTATACCTCCAGTGATTTCAACTTCTGCAGAGCCATCATCTGCTCCAAAACAAGATACGCCCACATCATTTATTATGCTGCACATTAAGGCACCACTTGCGCCTGTTACCATTGTGTTAGCTTGTTTAAATTTTATTTTATCGCCTCCTGAACCACTGCCATTAGCCAGATTAGCTACAGCGTATAAGGTGACGTCCATATTTGTTGCAGGTGCAGTCCAGTCAGCAGTCCAGCTTATAGATGTGTTGCCACCAAACATAACGGCAGGTTGGTGTCCAAAATATTCTTTTCCGCTTGCAGTTTTTAAACTACTGCTAGCACTGTTGTTTGTCCAGTCACCAGCATTTGCATTATTTGCGTTGTTCAGAGCGACAACTTGAAATCCTGTACGTACAGGACTTCCTGAAGTGTATGAATTTGTAATTGTCAAGGAGTAGGTGGAATTTGCGGTAACTGTAGTGGGAAGTCCATTTATAGTTATGTCTCCGTCTATCGTTCCACTCTGAGGATTGTGACATTGACTACAAACTCCGTCTCCTGGTGCGCCGGTATATCCATTTGGTCCTGTGGGATGACTAGAGGAGAAGGCGAGTAAAAAGAGTCCAGAAGCTAAAAACGAAAAGATTATGAATTTACGATTTTGCATTTTGCCATTTATATGTTAACAAATAGGTTTGTTTGTGTGTTGTTTAGGGAAACGAAAATGGAAAACTTAAGAGCTATAATGAAAGCATCTAAAGTAAGTATTTAATAGAGAACAGAGCACAGGGTTTGTACTGAATTCTTAATAAATCATACTGAAGGAGACAATTATGTTGATTAAATGATTATTTGAACAGTGAATTTACAAAGGCCATTCTGTTGAAGACTTGTAGTTGTTCGATTCCTTCTCCAACTCCCACGTATTTTATTGGGATTTTGAACTGATCTGAGATTCCTAGAGCTACACCACCTTTTGCGGAACCATCAAGTTTAGTTAATGCAATTGCAGTGACGTCTGTAGCTTCTGTAAAATGCCTCGCTTGTTCAATCGCGTTTTGTCCGGTTGTAGCATCTAATACAAGTAGGACTTCATGAGGTGCTCCGGGCATTTTTTTTGCAATCGAATTTTTAATTTTTGTGAGCTCATCCATTAGATGCTTTTTAGTGTGGAGTCTACCGGCGGTATCAATTATGGCAACGTCAAGGTAATTGCTCTGAGCAAATTGTACAGTTTCATAAGCGACAGCGGCGGGGTCTGTATGCATCCCTTTGTTGAAGAAAAATGTATTTGCTCTATTTGCCCAGATTTCCAATTGGTCTACTGCGGCGGCTCTAAATGTATCTCCAGCGCCTAGGACAACTAGTTTGTCTTGCTTCTTAAATTGGTGTGCAATTTTTCCAATGGTGGTTGTTTTGCCTACGCCATTTACACCTACAACTAGAATGATATGAGGTTTGTCTCCTTCTGGAAGAGAAAAGTCTTGAATGTCTTTGGTGTTATTTTCTCCAAGTATTTCTACGATAACATCTCGCAGTAAGCCATTGAGTTCATCTGTGGAAAAGAACTTTTCTTTTTCAGCCTTAGCTTCTAAGCGGTCTATAATTTTGACAGTGGTTTCCAGGCCTACGTCTGCTGAGATCAGTATTTGTTCCAATTCGTCAAGGAATGTTATATCTACTTTAGACTTACCAGCAACAGCTTTTGCTATTTTGCCGAAGAAACTTTGTTTAGTCTTTTCCAGTCCTTTGTCTAGTTCTTCTTGTTTGTCTTTGGAAAACTTGTCGAAAAAGCTCATAGTTGTTTTTTATAAAAATAAAAAAAGGCTTCCTGTGGAGAAGCCCTTAATATGTATTTTTAAATAAAGATTATTTGTGTGAAGCAAGGAATTCTTTCACCTTGTCTTTATGGATCATCACTTCCTTGTAACTGTATTTACCAGTATCAGGGTTTTTGATGCTCTGCACAACTTTGACAAAATCTCTACCGGATCCAGCGTTTGCCGCTCTCTGTGCGACTCTGGCATTTTTACTTACTTTTCCCATGGCTTACTTAATTTCTTTATGAAGAGTATATTTTCTAAGTATCGGATTGTATTTCTTTAATTCAACTCTATCAGGAGTGTTTTTCCTGTTTTTCTGAGTTATATATCTAGAAGTACCAGCAACACCAGTTGCTTTATGCTCTGTACATTCTAGAATGATCTGATTTCTGTTACCTTTTGATTTCTTTGCCATTGTACTAAATTTTAGTATTTGACACCGTGGTCAAATCCTTTTTTTTCTAATTTTTTAAGATAAGCGTATAAACCTAACTTATCAATAGTCCTTAAAGCTTTACTGCTAATTTTCAGTGTGACCCACTTATCTACCTCTGGCATGTAGAATTTCTTTGTATGCAAATTAGGCAAGAATCTTCTTCTTGTTCTATTCTTTGCATGAGACACGTTATTTCCTGAAATAGGTCTCTTTCCTGTTAATTGACAAACTCTAGACATCTTTATAAATTTTTATGCTCTTTTACTAGCGGCTGCAAAGATAGGGTATTTGTGCGGAAATGACAATTGTTCATTAATAATTGTTCTAAGAAAAAGAATGTTGCAAATTAGATATAAGTACTTGAATATTAGTTAGATATGCATTAACGTAATAATTATCTATTCGATTATTTCTTAGACTAGTGGGGAGAATGCAGTTTAATAGCTGGTATCAATGGCTTATAAAAGCAGAAAAATGTAGGGTTTTTAATTTGTAAATATGCTTTGAGCATATGTTTTGACAGACAATGCGGAATTTAAAGAGTGACCTCGACAGGATTCGAACCTGTAATCGCTTGATTCGTAGTCAAGTGCATTATCCAGTTATGCTACGAGGCCATAAGAGAGGGCGAAGTTAATGATTTCTCTGATACGATAGAAATGCCACGTGTAGGATTTATTCTAATTATGGTGGGTTAATTGATTTTGATGCACTTGAAAAACAAACCAAGATGAGCTAATTATTCGTTTAGTGCTTTTGCTTGCTTGAGTCAAAGACCCATAATGTTTCTTAGAGCAGATTCAGATGCATTGGGGCTTAAGCCACTTAAGAATCCAGGATGGTAAAGGAGTCTGATTATTTCCATATCTAGTTTGTCATATTCAGTTGTTAAGGATCTTTTATAGTAAAATATACTTTTAGGATAATATTTTACATCATTTGCCAAGCCTAAAGATTGTGTGAGTTCTTCTCTAAGTAAATGTTTTTGTTCTTGTAAAAATGTGTCTTCAGAATTAACGTACATGTTTCCTTTATATATGACGTATTCATCATTATAATGAATTGTAAATAAGCCATTGTTTTGAAAAAGCATTTCAAGACTTGTGGGGTACATCTTAGCATAGGCTGTTGGATTTCCAACGAAAATATGATAATTGGAGAGTAGAGAGTCCTGTACTTGTTCAATGTAAAATCCATCTGAACAAAGTGCGTTAATCTCAGATATTATGTCTTCTAGTTCTTCTAAAAGATCTGGGCTTGCATTTCCACTTATATAAATTTGCATAGGATCCTTCCACTTTTTTGATTTAGAAACATTGGACCCAAATTCTGATCCCATTGCAACAGAAAGGAAAAATTGTATGATGTGAACTTTTACATAGTAGATAATAGTAGGGTTATCGTTTTGTTCTAATAGGAGCTCGTATTCTATCTTGTCAGGTCTTATTGGCTCTGGCTGTTCCTTGCTACAAGACATGATCAACATGATAACAATTGCGGGTAGAATTATTTTTGAAATCCTAAGGATCATCGGTTTAAGTTAGGCATAAAATTCAAATTAGAAAAACCTAAAAGCCTGTATAAAAAATAAAATTAGACTAGTAGGATAATAAAGTTATTGTTCCGGTTTTTTTACGCTCTTCTCTAATGCCATTGAGGGTCAATTCATAATCTAGAAAATATGGATACACGCCAGGAGTCAAATAGCTATCCTTCATTTTTCCATTCCAAGAAGAATTCACATCGTCAGATTGAAAAACTAAATTTCCCCATCTATCATAAATGACCAGATCGTACTTGTCAAATATACAGGGTGTTGAAATGATAAACTCATCATTCATTCCATCGCTGTTAGGTGAGAATATATTAGGGAAATATACATTGCATTCTTCGCAATCAAATACGTCGACAGTGTCTCTAGCCATCTTGCAATCTGAGCTTAATTCCAGCCAGTATGTACCAGCTTGCGTTACTACAAATTCTTGTCCTTTACTCCCGTCCTGCCAAGTATAATCTGCAAAATCATAATTATCAGCTGCTCTTAATATTATAGGATCACATAAATATTTACTTGGACCAAAATCAACATTTACATCTGCACTAAAGTTTACCTGAACCTCATCAGTAAAATTCCCACATTGGTTTTCTGCGGTAACGGTATACAGTCCTGTGCTTGTCACATTTATAGATGGTGTACTTTGTCCATTTGACCAATTAAAAGTAGCATTGTCACCGCTTGCTGTAAGCGTTATTACTTCGCCATCACATGGAAATTGTTCAGGTCCTAATTCGAAATTAGGTGTATCTATATAAGTTACATTAATGTCATCTATCGCTTGCCCACAAGAATTACTTACTACGACAGAATATACTCCAGTTGCTGAAACCTGCAGGGTGGGGTCGTTTGATCCGTCCTGCCAAGTGACTGTCGCACCTGGGAAATCTGCGACTAATTGGATGCTTTCACCCTGACAAAGGAATTGGTCTGGTCCTAAATCTACTTGTGGTAAGTCTGTATAGTTAACATCAGTTTGGTCAATCAGTTCACCGCATTGATTAGTTGCAGTGACGCTGTACTGGCCATTAGAAGTAACGTTTATAGATGATGATGTTTCGTTTGTGCTCCAGATGTAAGTTGCATTATCTGAAGTCGCATCAAGCAATAGAGTTTCTCCTGTGCAAAGTTCTTCGATAGGTGCAAAATCAAAACTTGGCTCGGAAATAAATTCTATAAGTACAACATCGTTGGCTGTCCCACAAGCATTAGATACATTGACTAGATATGTACCCGATTGAGTGACTTGAATAGTTGGTGTGATTTGGCCACTATTCCAATCATATTGCGCTGCTTCATTTGTAGCATCTAAGATGATGGATTCCCCGTCGCAAAGAATTTGATCAGGGCCAAAATCTACTGTAGGTTCAGTAAGTAAAGTAACATTGTAATTTAAAACCACTGGATCCAATTCGTTCCCACAAGCATCACTAAGGCAACAAAAACTTAAAGTATAAAATCCAGATTCAGTAATAGGAGGGTCTGCTGTTAATATAAATTCTTTGTCGTACAATGATCCGGAGGAGCAAAGTGGAGAGCTTGCAGTTAAGTTATGGGTGACTGTAGGCCCTATCAGCATAAAATTTCCCAATGCTAGTGAAGAACATAGAATGTTTTCATCAAAGCTTAAAATTATCTGATCACCTGTACATGTTTCTGGAAAATCATCATTTAGAAGTTCAGGTTTTCTAAAATCAAAAATATCTACATCAGAAATTCCAAAGTCTATAGTATATCCATCTAGTGTAGAAGACCAATTTGCTACCATTAATACATAGGTATTATTTGCTTGGACACTTACTAGGTCATTTTCAGGACGAAATCCGCTATTTTCGCTGGGAGGATCTGTTCCACAACCACCACCTTGGATATTGTAAATTGTACCGCCAGTTGCACCGGTTTGTCCATGACATGGATTTCCTCCTGCGGCATTGCAACTTATAAGTAAACTTGCGTCTGATTTAATGTCTTCACAAGTGGCGTTTGTAATATTATATAAGGCCCAGTCATAATCATCATTTAAATTATTAGGAGTTACAACAAAGCCAAAGTTTCCACTCGAGTTAGTTGTAAACGTATACCAAATTGCATTTTGCTCATTAGCTATACAGGTAAAGCCAGGGTTTAATTCGTTTGGATAGTTGCCACTACCTGAAGGTGCTGTTGTCTCAACATAAATTTCTTGACAAACTGGGATTGCCCCTAAGCAATCTTGAATTGTAGGTAATTGCCCTTGAAGGCTAAATACTGTGATCAAGAAAATAGAGACGCAGGAAAATATTAGTTTAGTTAAACGCATAGTTAGTTTAATAAGTGGCTTAATGTTTAGACTTGGAATCTATTATTTTGGTACTAAATTTAACTCTACTATTTTCATTTTTTGGGGCAAAAAGAAAGTAAAGCGTTATTAAGAGTGAACATATCAAATATACGAATATGCTTATGTTAGAAGCAACTATTATTTTGTCTAAATAAAACCAACTGTCCCATTTGTATAAAATAGTCATTCCCATAATACACCTAAGGAATTCAGTAACTCCAGCAAGTTTGTTTCCATCCATGAGACTGGTAAACGAGAATATGCTCACAAATAAAAAGACTCCGTAGAATACTATTTCATGGAATGAAAAGCTTGCAAATTGTGAGAGGAGATGATACATGAAAAAGAAAGAAATAAGCAACTGGCACCATGACCAAATTGCTAAGGCTTTAGATTCTGCAGAATCATATTTCTTCATAGTATATACATCTGCAATTGTCTGTATTGGGAATTTTGATTCAACATCCTTCGGCCTCCAGCCAGTTGGCATAAACCAGATTCGTAATTTATCTTTTAATGAGTTGGTATGCCACGCATCTTTTGTCAGGGACCAAAGATGCTGGTAATTTATTATTAATGGATTCCAAGTATTTACCGGCCGTTTAACTCCGTACACTGGAGGAGTAGACGCTAGTTCTTCTTGAAAAGTGCCAAAGCATTTGTCCCAGATAATAAAAATAGCAGCATAGTTTTTATCTAAATACATGTCATTAATTGCGTGGTGTACTCTGTGGTGCGAAGGAGTAACAAGGATGTGTTCAAGAAATCCCATTCGATTGATTAAAGTTGTGTGATACCAAAATTGTGCAAACAGATGTAATGGTGCAATGACTGCAATTACTTCATGAGGAATACCTATTAGGGCTAATGGGATGTATAAGAAGAAATATACACCTACTATATCAGAAACGGGTTGACGGAGAGCGCAGGCGAGATTAAACTCTTCGCTACTATGATGCACTATATGTCTATTCCAAAAAACATTTATAACATGGTTCCATCTATGAGACCAGTATTGTGCGAAGTCTAAGCCAATAAAACAAAGCAAGTAAATCCAAAATTTAGATTGAATTTCAAAGCATGCTAAATGTTTTTGCATCCATGCGTAACTTATAATTACGAGGCTTAGTCCCAATAGATCTCTTAAGGTGTTGGTCATTCCAGAACTAAGGCTGGAGATTGTGTCAAAGGCTCTACTCACTTTCTTACCCATAAGGAATGCTATTCCTGATTCTAAAATAATGAGCAGCAAGAAGGCAGGTATAGCTATTGTAAGAACTTTAGCATACGTATCCAATGGGTACTAGTTTTGATAAAACTTTTGGGTTATTACATTGGAGTCGTTGTATAACATTGCGATATACATTCCTGAAGGTAAATATGGCATAAATGCATTAGACGGAATGCCTTGCGGTGTTGTATTTAATATGATTCTTTTACTACCAAATAATGGAGGTGATATCTTTTGTGTGTATACTAATCTTCCCACCATATCTAAAATATCAATTGTGTATTCTGCAAAATCAGGTGTTTCATATTTTATGCAAAGAAAATCTGAACTCAATGAAACGTTTAATTCAATCACACCCACACTACTATCACATACATCCTGCAATGCGTCTGTAGCACCTGCAAGATCAATTCTTCCGCCAGAAACTGTTTTGGATTGCAATGATGGAATCGTTTTTACATTTTCCATTATTGCTTTCTTAACGTCTTCAGCGATTTTACTAGGATTATCAAAAATACCTGCTTCTATTTGCGGACAGGGTAGCGAGTAAAGTAGTCCTACTGCCCCTGCTATGTGGGGGCATGAAAATGAAGTACCGCTTCCAAATCTATATTCGTTTGTATTTCTTGTTACAAGAACATCTTCCCCTGGAGCACCTAAATCTACGTGTGTTACACCAAACCCAGCTTGCGTACTTAAAACGTCAAACTCTGTAGTATTTGTAGTTGTAATCAGATAAGGACTTTCACAAGTTGTAGGTAAATCGCCATCAATATCTACGTTTACAGCAGAATTTGGAACAGCTGAAACACTTAATACGCCTTCTTTCCCTAAATCATCGTACAGGTCGCACCAAATGGGCCAATCAGATCCAAATTGATTGGAGATTCCAGCCGAGAAATTTGTTACAACGACGAATGCGCCTTCTGTTCCATTGGAGTCATTGAATCTCTTTCTTTGATCAATAACATATTCATATGCTTCCACTATTTCAGAGATACTCTTTGCTTCACTAATCAGCATTATTTTGACATCAAAGTTTATGCCTGTCATTCCTGAATTGTTGTCTCCCTTAGCTCCAAGAATGCTGGAAACTTGAGTGCCATGATCCACTTCAGTGTGAACATCATTTCCCGTTTCAATATTTAAACCTCTACGATCATCTACATATCCATTATTGTCATCATCAATTCCATTGTTGGCAATTTCTCCTTGGTTTAACCAGATATTTTCTTCTAAATCATCATGGACTTTAAATCCCTCATCAATCACTGCGATGACAATTTCTTTATCTAGAAAGGTTTGGCCACCTTTCGTAATTTCCCAAACATCTTCTGCTCCTATTATTTCCAGGTTCCACTGTTCAGAATATTGCGGGTCGTTAGGTACATATCTGAGTGAAGATTCCATATTGAGATGAACAAATAAAACATCTTGTGCATTTTGAAGATTTGATATGTAGGCTTCAGCTGATAAAGCATCTACAAGAGTCAGAAGATATATATTTTGCCTTTTGGAAATTAATTTAGACTCCTTTATAGCAGAATCTCTAAGATCGATGATTCTTTCTATAGTCTGTTGGGGGCTTAACTGGACTAGAATCTGATTGTCTATAAGATTCTGTGCAATTAACCCTGAAGAATTTAATAAAATGGTTAGTAAAAGAAGATTCTTCATATCTGCATTTTCCTAAAGATAAGTGGGGATTCGAACAATCTCAAATTTTAAGCTGTAAAAACTGAGTAACTGTCCTAAAAGATGGTAGATCTTAATTTTCTCGCATATTTAAGCCCATTAATTGATTTTACGCCATACCAAGAAAACAATTCACCGTCTACAAGAATAATATTACATGGATATTCCAAGTTTTTGTAGAGTTCATCAATGTGTTTTTGAGCAAATGGAAATGGTTCTGAGGATAAGAGTATCAAACTAGGTTTAAGTTTGTTAATCTCATCAATGGTGACAACCGGGTATCTTTTTTTGTGGTTTATGGCATTTGTGAACCCTGAATTTATAAGGACATCATGAATGTATGTGTCGCTACCTATGCTCATATAAGGCTCCTTCCATATCAAATATAATGCAGAGAGATCAGGAGCATTTGGGGGCATATCTAATTCTCTTGCTATTTCCAATACCATAGATTCTGCTAGTTTATCTTTAGAAAACATCTTACCCATATCTTCTATCAGTTTACAAGTGGATTTAAGGTCAGGTACATCTGAGACATAAGTTGGAATAGAAGAAGCAAGAGTTTCAATTTGTAACTTCACATTTTCTTCTTTGTTGGCTATTATTAGATCTGGGTTTAAGTTTTTAATCATGTCCAAGTTCAAGGTTTTTGTTCCGCCTATTTTTGGAATGTCCACAATTTGATCTTTTGGATGAATGCAGAATTTGGTTCTCCCAACAATGCTATTAGCAGGAACAAATTCAAAAAGGAGTTCTGTAATTGAGGGTACACAAGAGACAATGCGTTTTGGGATAGAATCCAATGTGATTGTTCTCTGGAGTTGGTCTCTTATAATCATTCAGAAACAGTTACTAGAATATTTTTCTTCATGATTAGACGGGAAATCTTTTTTAGCCCAAAAGGGGAAAGATCTAAGTAAGGAAGCCAGTTTTCATTATTCTTGTCTTTATCAAAGATTAGTATTTGCCCTTTGTTCCCACAGATAATAGTATTATCCTGAAGAAGTTCAAAGTCTTCAACACCCTCAGGCATTTGTGCAATCGTTACAGTTTTAGCAGTGTCAATATCATATGATTTTAAATACCAAACACTCTCTTTTACTTTATGCACGAATAAAAATTTTGAATCATTCAGTTTTTTGAAGCATCTCCCAATATTGGATTCTAAAACCTTAAAAGAACCATCTTCTGGATAGGCAAGTGCCATATAGTTTATCTTATCCACAAGGAACAGAACTAATTTTTCACTGTCTAACCAAAGGTGATAACCAATATTGTCAAGATTAGGTATTAGTCGAATGGCTTCTTCGCTTTTGTCTATGCTATACGACCATAGTCCTTGGTCTTTGCCATCTTTTTCTACTCGAACACAAGAAAAATAGTTTCTAGAAAATGGGGTGGGTGAATATTCACTTTCGATAGTAGGAGTAAGGCGTTCTAAAGAGTTATCATTCAAATCTAGAAGTAAAATATCATTTGCACTATCTGGGTGATAGGCATTGGATGCGATTAATAATCTGTTTGGGCCTTGTAAGAAATGGGGTTGATTATTATATCCGTTCTTATTAAAGCTATTTAGGTAAAATGCCTCATCCACTTGCACACCATTTCCTTCAGAAACGAGTTTGAATAAATGCATTTGGGTAGTTGGCAGTTGTGCATTAATGCCAATTGATAAAAAGGTGAAAAATAGGATTAATCGCATTTAGCTTTTAATTTCTGCATAAAATCAGAAAATATTGGCAGATTTAAAAATTCTGTTCCATCGTATTCCTTCGCGAATATTTCCATTATTAGTAGAAAACCAGATAAATAGAGGTTTACCTACAATATGATCATGCGGGACAAAGCCCCAAGATCTGCTATCTTCAGAGTTATGTCTATTGTCTCCCATTGCCCAATAGTAGTCTTGTTTGAAAGTATATTGTCTAGCCGCTTGGCCGTTAATAATTATTGAACCATTTTTTATTTCAAGGTCATTGTGCTCATAGCTGCTTATGATGCGTTTGTACAAAGAAATATTATTCATATCGATATCAATCGTAACTCCTTTTTTGGGAATCCAGATAGGTCCATAGTTATCCACAGTCCATCCTGGGTAATTTTTAGGATCATGGGGGAAGTCTCTTCTAGACCCATTTTTAGGCTGAATTTCAGCAATTTTAAATGTGGCTGATGGATCTAGTTTTTTTATTTCCTCAATCATTTCTTCACTTAGGTGGAGACCTACTGTATTATTACTTGCAGGAGCCGAGAACAAATCTTTTTCGTAGATATTCAACTTTTTAAAGATTCTGTTCATGTTTGTATTTCTAGAAAACTGAACAGAGTAGCCATATTGGATACCGCTTGGGTTTTCAGCAGCTTTGCCATTAATGTATACCTGTTTATTAATGATTTGTAAGCTATCACCTGGTATTGCCACACATCTTTTTATATAATGATCTTTTTTATCTAAAGGACGAACTACATAATCTTTATTTTTTACTTGTTTCCGTAGCTGGCTATTGTTTTGTGTTAGGCCAGGATTTAATCTTAGTTGGTTGACGGTGTAGCTTCGATTTGTAATATAAACAGAATCACCAACAGGCCAATTAAATACGATAGGGTCATTGTTTTTTATGTCACGTATCGCTGGAAGTCTATTATAAGGAAGGCTAGGTTTTTTTAAATAGGATTCCTTATTTATAAAAGGTAATCGATTATGTAATAGTGGAAACATAGCGACTGTCATTGGCGTTCGTATTCCGTATGAAGACTTGGATACAAATAAGAAGTCGCCTACTAATAATGAACCTTCCATAGATGGAGTAGGAATTACATAAGCTTCTATAAGGAACATTCGAATAAAGGCAGCAGCAAAGACGGCAAAGAATATTGACTCAATCCATTCACGCATTGGTGATTTTTTGAATGGATTATTTTTCACTAATTTTTCAAGTTCTCTTTTCTTTCCTGATTTTCTTGCTTCTTCAATCTTATTCAGATATTCTTGTTCACGATGAACAATAGGACCTTCATATGCACTTTCCTTATCCATAGCTAGCCATGCTAAACTAGCAGGTGCATAAGCGACTGCTCCTGCACTGTGTCTGAGTTTGTATTTACCAAAAGATCTGACTAAACCTACGACCATTTCAGCGAAAATGAAAAAACCCACTATAGGGATAAGTAAGAGGGCCGCCCACCAACTTGGCTTACCGATAAGTCTGCAAACCTCAATGAAATTAACTCCAGGTATCAATCCTTTAATAGCTGGAACGCCTGCTTTAGGGAAAAGTAGGTATAAACTGATGCTAAAAAGTATATACGAAACGATAAAAAATATGAGTACTCCCACTTCTTCTGAATTTTGTGCAAATATACTAAGCGCAATTGTTATAGAATTCTAAAATAGGATGGTATAGTCGATTAAATGGATAAGATGAGCAAAAAAGTCTACAGAAATAGCAGTTTGGAGTGTTCAGAAGTCATAATTAGAGTCTGATGACGACATTATAGGAAGATTCACTTTATTTAATCCACTAGAATGCGTCAAATATTTGTTTTATTTGAACGATGAAAAATCTCTCAAATATTCTCTTCATTCCCTTTTTAATCTCTGGTGCAGTTCTTCTTTTATTTGCATGTTCTTCCAAGAAGCAGGTGCAAGTTGCAAAGGAGCTTATTTCAGAAAGTAATGAGATTGAAATATTCATGGAAAAAGGCACAAGTGGCAAGCAATTAGAAGGACAATTTTCTGAGTATGGAGTAGTCTCTAAAGGGATGTCTAGTAGGAGCCAGAATATAGCAATCATAAGATTTGATAGGAGTAAGATTAGCGGAGCAGATCTCATAGAGAAACTACTTGAGTCAGAACTGGTAATTGCAGCTAAGCTGTTAGATGGGAATACTGGAGGTCCACAATCTGGGAAAAGTGGCAAGAAGAAAACAGTAATATTAAACCAATAAATTACGTATAATGAAAAAGCTCTTAAGTCTATTGTTTGTACTTAGTTTTGCAATAGCTATCCAAGCACAAAACAAGAAAATCGTTGAAGGTGTTAAGGTGCAGCATACTTTTGCTGAAAAATTAGGTACAACTCCAGCAATAAGAGATTTGATTAAGAAGGAGAGTATAAGTCCTGAGAAAAAAGACTTATGGAAAAAGAATAAAGCAGTACCTCCTAACTTTAAAGGGAGAGGTCAGAACAGTACAATAATTCCAGAGCTTGAACACCAGGGTCCAGATCCTGTAAGACAAACTGGATTTAATAGTACGCGTACGATGCCAAATGAGCCACTTGTGAATGTAGATGGATTGACAAGGGGATCACCACCAAATGATCCTACGGGAGATATAGGAAAAGATTATTATTTGCAAGCAGTGAATGCAACCCAGATAGGTGTGTTTGATAAATCAGGAAATCTCATTGAGCAGTTTTCTGGCAATACATTGTGGAGCAGTATTGGTTTTTCTTCCGCTGGTGATCCAATTATTATGTATGATCAAGAAATAAATAGATGGATTATTACGGAGTTTCCACCAAGTAATAATTTACTTATAGCAATATCACTAACGAGCGATCCACTTGGAAGTTATGATGCATACAATTTTGGTACTCCTTCCTTTCCAGATTATCCTAAGTGGGGAATATGGAGTGATTCATACACTGTTACAACGAATGAATTTGGGGGTGGTTTGAAAGTTTATGCCATGAATAGGGAACAGCTAATAAATGGTGCAGACAATGTAGACATTCAAAGATTTGAAATTCCAAGACAGACAGGAACAGAGCAAGGGTTTTTAGTAGCTACTCCAGTTGATTGGTCTGGTACAACGAGGCCGCCAGTTGGGGAAGGTCCTTATTATTTGAAATTAGAAGATTCTTCATGGGGGACAGTAGCAGAAGATGCAATTCATGTTTATGAACTAGATATAGATTGGGCTGATATTAATAATTCCAATCTTAATTTGACTGAAATAGTGACAGCGCCGTTTGATCCATTTCCATGTGCAGTCCCAGGAGTAGGTTTTTCATGTGTACCTCAACAGGGAGGAGCTGGTCTTGATGCAAATCAAGAATATATAATGAATAACCCTCAGTATAGAAATTTTGGTTCATATGAAAGCATGGTTCTTAATTTCGTTTCAGATGCTACCGATGGAGAAAATTACGCAGGTATTCGTTGGATGGAGTTTAGAAAAATATGTGGGAGTGAATGGTCTCTTTACCAAGAAGGTACTTTAGCACCAGATGATGGTAAGGAGCGATTCTTGGGAGGAATAGCTCTAGGTGAGAATGGTTCTATCGGTTTGGCATATAATTTTGCTGGAGTAAATAGTTATGCTGGAATAGCCTACACGGGTAGGACAGCAGGAGATCCCTTGGGTGAAATGACAATAGAGGAAGTGATTGTAGTAGAGGGAGGAGGAACAATTAATTCAAATGGAAGATTTGCAGATTATTCCCATATAAGTGTGGATCCAGAAAAAGAAAATACATTTTGGTTTACTACAAGTTATGCAAATACAGTGGGTGGGACAAAAACAAGAATCTTATCATTTGAAATTGAGGGCGATACTAGTGACATTGCATTGTTATCTTTAGAAAGCCCTTCAGACCGAGCCAACCTTACAGACGGTGAAGAGATAAGTATCTTAGTAAAGAATGTAGGAATAGATTCAGTACAGAAATTTAAAGTGGG
>CALCMJ010000186.1 GCA_937967615.1 uncultured Saprospiraceae bacterium | reverse complement strand
TTCAGCGGCAAGGGATATTTGAAAGGGAATATGACCCAAAACAATTTTATACCAGAACAAGCAACGGATTTTATTTTTGCAGCGATAGGAGAAGAGCAGGGCTTTGTAGGTATTTTTGGAGTCGTCCTTTTATTTTTGATTCTTTTGATACGACTTACTGTTATAGGAGAGAGGGCCAAAAATAATTTTATAAAATATTTTGCCTATTCTGTAGCAGGAATTTTATTCTTTCACGTTTTTATAAACATAGGAATGACAATGGGTTTGATGCCTGTAATAGGAATACCTCTACCTTTTTTAAGTAGGGGAGGATCCGCTCTAGCCATATTTTCTTTAATGATCGCGCTTGTGATAAAAATGGATACCGCAAGGAATAGATAGATATGATATTTACACTAAAACATAAAGACAAAAATTCCAATGCGCGCACTGGAGAATTAGAACTTGCACATGGCAAAGTAAAGACTCCCATCTTTATGCCGGTAGGTACTCAGGGTACTGTAAAAGCATTGCAGCAAAATGAACTAGATACGATTATCAACGCTGAGATCATACTGGCGAATACCTACCATATGTATTTGCGTCCTGGTGTTGAAATTATAAATGCGGCAGGAGGTATTCATGAATTTATTGCTTGGGATAAACCTATTCTCACAGACAGTGGAGGGTATCAAGTGTATTCCCTAAGTGGCATGCGTAAAATTAACGAGGAAGGTGTAAAATTTGCATCTCATATTGATGGGAGCAAACATCTTTTTACACCAGAGAATGTCATTGATATCCAGAGAAACATAGGTGCAGATATAATTATGGCGTTTGATGAATGCACACCCTATCCATGTGAAAAAAACTATGCTCAGAATTCAATGCATATGACACACCGTTGGTTAGATAGATGCATTGCACGATTTGAGTCCACAGGTGACCTGTACAATTATAAGCAAGAACTCGTTCCTATAGTGCAGGGAAGTGTATACAATGATCTAAGAAAGCAATCTGCAGAGTATATCGCTTCCAAGGAAACTGATATAAATGCAATAGGTGGGCTTTCTGTGGGAGAGCCACACAATATGATGTATGGAATGACAGAAGAAGTTTGTAAAATTTTACCAGAATCTTCAGCTCGGTATTTGATGGGAGTAGGGCTACCGGAAAATGTCTTGGAGTCTATTGCGCTTGGCATAGATATGTTTGATTGTGTTTTGCCTACACGGAATGCCAGGCATGGACTTATGTACACGATGCAAGGAATCATGAACATGAAGAATGCTAAATGGAAAACATGTTATGATACTATAGATGAGGAAAGTAGTTCGCCACTTTCAAAACAACATAACAAGGCATATCTGCATCATCTCTTTAGAGTACAAGAATACTATGCGGCGAGTATAGCGAGTTTACATAATCTATGTTTCTATCTTGACCTGGTGCGGATGGCGCGTCAGCATATTGAATCTGGAGATTTTAAAGAGTGGAAAGACAGAATAATCCCTCAACTTAGAGTGCGTTTATGAAAAAGCTGGATCTCTATATTATCAAAAAATATTTCGCCACATTTTTCTTTACAGTGTGTATCATAACTATGATAGCAGTGGTAATTGACTTTTCAGAAAAGGTGGGTAAGTTTATTGATAAGCCAGTGACAACAAAAGAGATTCTTTTTGATTACTATCTCAATTTCATTCCTTGGATCAATGGTTTGTTATGGCCATTATTTTCTATGATTGCAGTTATATTTTTTACCTCCAGAATGGCAAAGCAATCAGAAATTATTCCCATGCTTTCTGCAGGAATAAGTTACAATAGAATTCTGGTCCCCTACATTATAGCCTCCTCATTTATAGCTGGGCTGCTGTGGTTTGGAAATAATTATTTGATCCCAAAAACAACTAAGATCAAGAATGAATTTGAACATAAGTATATTAAGAGCAGCACAAAGACAATGAGTTCAGATATCCATTGTTATATAAGCCCCAATGAAAAAATATATTTGCGCTATTTCAGGAAGCGGGATACAAGCGGCCAAATCTTCAGAATAGAGACATTCAAAGACAATAGGCTTGTAAGTTATATCAAAGCCAGTAGAATTAAACTCAAAGAGGCACCTAACAGGTGGACACTCTTTAATTATGAAGAACGCAAGTTTGACGGCATGCAAGATTCTTTGCTGGTAGGGCAGGCGAGCAAAAAAGATACTACTATTAATCTGTCTGCAGATGATTTTATCAAGAACACGCGCGTCATGGAGAACATGACTTCTTCCAGTTTGAGAGAATATATTACGCGAGAAAATGCCCGAGGTTTGGATACGGCGAATATGCATATTTTGGAATTACATAGACGCAATGCAGATCCGTTTACGATCATCATTCTCACGATGATAGGTGTGGCTATTGCGTCTAGAAAAACGAGGGGAGGAATAGGGCTACATCTTGCCATAGGTATAATTATAGGTTCCGCCTATGTCATTCTCTCAAGATTCTCATCTACGTTTGTAAACAATCTTTCTTTTTCACCTATAATGGGAGTATGGATTCCAAATATTGTGTTTGGAATTATTGCGATAATTTTGATTTTGCGCGCGCAGAAATAAAGAATATTTTTCCATTATAATATATTTGGGCGTGTCTCTCTTCTCTGCTCCGCAGAGAAGAGAGACCGGGTCATCCATGGGTTCCGTCCCGCTGAAAGCGGGACAGCCTGCGGCTCCATTACTCCCCCTCACGCAGAAACAGGCAGGCCCTCTTGTTGAAGCCACGAGTTATTTAACCACTATACCTAATACATCTAATGTTTCAAAGTCCAATCCCCCAACATGTAAATTATTTTCTTGTTGAAAACTTGTAAGAGAATTCTTAGTCTCAGCATCGTAAACTAGAGTTATCTTGCCTTCGTAAAAATTATTTTCTTTAAGTGCATTTTGGATTTTACCAATGAGTTGTTTTGTTAAATCTTTTTCACAGAGCACCTCTATCCATGCTGTATACCCTCCCTGATCAGTTACAAGATCATATTGAATATTTTTGATTTCGTAATTTTTTGACTGGCTGGTGTCCAATAGAATTTTGAATTCTTCAGCTTCTTCGGGAACCTCCACTAAACACCAGACTAAGCAGTCGTCTGGGTTATCAGACATACAATTTCTATCGGCTTTCTTTTTTACCCACTTAGTTGTACTTGGTTTTACTATTATCTTTTTTATTTCAATATCTACATCTTCTTCTAATTCGTTTCCTGTATAAACTGCGTATTCTTCAGAATGATTGTTGGTTTTGTCTGGGACTAATACTTTACTATGGCATTTTCCATCCTTAAATTTAGTTTGACTGTACGCATTATTTTCTGATTCAATAAAAAGAGATTTGCACTGACTGAATAGTCCAATCAGAATAAGGAAAAGAAACAATTTGTCTATTTGCATATTTATTTGTTTTAATCTAAATGTTTTGGCCTAGTAAGAAACGAATGCTAATTTATAAATATTTACTTTTTGGAGAGTATATATCATTTTTAAGTTTATGACGATTATGCAATGCAGCGTTTCCTGATAAGGTACTCGACTAAAGCGCTAAAAAGCAATTGGCTTCATTAGCTGTTAGTATAGCTCGTTCTTTACTATATTGGTTTAATTATTTCAATTTAGATACTTATGCATGCATTGTATGAGTTTATAGACTTTTTAAAAATGAAAAATTTAGTTCTGACCTATTTGTTTCTGATGATCTACTCAAGCCTATTTTGTCAATCTCGGACACTATTAGCTTATGAATTGGAAACGGGAATAACTGACACTATAGCAAATGTTTTTATGCCAGATTTAAATTGTGATAAATCTGATTATTATATAGGAGATTTTAACCAATCAATTGCAACTCTTCCACTTGAGATTGATACTGCAAATTTATTTCATGATAGTCAATGGACCTATAAAAAGCCTGTTCATGTTGATTTCAATATCAATGATTTCCCCTTCAGAACAAGCGCCAAAATTTTTACCATAGAAGAAGACTCTTTAATCTTAAATTGTAGTGGTAGTATGGTTGGACCAAAACATCTTCTTACTGCTTCGCATTGTTTTACTTACGATAATCTTGAATTTTTGCATGACAGCATTTTCGTATGTCCTGCTTATGACAAAGGAGAATTTAATAGTCTATTTGAATGTAGCCTTGTAAAAAAGATATATGTATTTGAAGATTGGAATTTTAATGGTGAAGATTTTGCAATTCTAGAACTTGAGGATAACATAGGATATCAAACAGGGTGGATCAGTATTGGATTTGATAATGAATTAAAATATAAGGATGAGTTACTCCATAAATTTAGCTATCCTAATTGGGGAAATGCTCCTTTAGATTCAATTGTTTTTAATGGAGATACACTCTATCATTCATTTGGGTATGCTGATATATTTGATGAGTTTAATATTGGATTTACTGGAGCTGTAGCGGTTCCCGGAGAAAGTGGTAGTTCAATTATTCAAATTGTTGATGATGAAATTTATACGAGTTATGGAGTTTCTACATGGGTTGAAGATTTAAAGCATAGTAGAATGCGAAAGCAATATTATTACCCAATTTATAAAGTTATTACAAATGAAAATACGAGTTCAACGGAATCTCAAAATTCAAACATTGATTGGACTATCTACCCTAATCCAGCCAAGAATCAAATTGGGTTTTCTTCTGTCAATACTCGCGATAGTAATCTTACAATTAGAATTCATGATTTGAGAGGGAAGCTATTACTTAAAGTAAATAGACTTCAACACGAAGATATCGATATTTCATTTCTACCTAATGGAATTTACCTGATAAGGATAGGAGATGGAAAATCGGAGAAACTAATTAAATTTATAAAATCAAGTAATTAATTAGAAGTGCAAATCTTTCTTTGTTTTTTAAGAGAACTAAATACTGTGTTATCATCAGTTTTACTTGACCGTAAAAGTACATTTCGTGGATCAATAAGTGCTCATAGAGATTTAGAACTACAGTATAAAAAGTACGGTCAGCGAGCTCAAAACAAAACTAAAACAAAAAAAAATTAAAGAATATCACAAAACTTAGTTACGATTTACCAATTGCACACATATACAATTAGAACTAAAGATGTTATTGTCAAGATGGCGTTAAGTAACAAATAAATAGACTATTAGAATTTTAATAAGAATTAAAGTATGGAAGAAGAAAAATCAGATAAACCAAATTTAATGTTCCCTATCATTCTTATGATATTGGGAGGAGTTCGGTTTGCATTAACAGGAAAATTTATTTTTCTAATATTGGGACTGGCTTGGTTTGGTCTTATAATTTATGAATCATCAAAAGAGCCATTTTAGTTAAACATGCGTTTTACAATTTGAATAATTCCAATAGTGCATTAACCATCCTTAATTAGGAAAGACTCTAGCAGATACATCACTATTTTCTCCATAACTTAACGAACAATAAAACCCTAGACTTTGCTGTGAGAAAATGTGATTTGAAATTAGGATAAATGTTACTATTATTATTGATCTCAATTTAATTCTTTTTTATTTATGCTATCTAAACGAAAACAATAGAGAGATTTACGGACAATACTTTCGTTTATAAGCTTTCATAATTGAGGATCCTTCCATAGACCTATAAGTCAAGAAAAACAGAAATCATAAATCAATAGTAGCTAAAACATTCTATAGAATTGAATACGGAATCCTCTAAATCGTCGTACACTTTAATATTTGAAGGACCTTTTTTATCAGATCTTTCCCCTGAGAGTAAAAGTCCATTATAGAATTTGTAATTATCCCAAGGCCATGTAGCATAAGCTACTGTATCAGAGGATTTTTCATAAAAACTCCACTTCTTTATTAAGTGGTCATTATGATCAATACAAATTTCATATTTATTTTCTGGGGTATTTCCAACATTGTCAAAAGTCATTGAGAATAAAGAGCAATTTTGCTTTGAATCAATGCTGTCTTCTCGCACATAGAGAAGCTCTACACCCGGATCTGTCATCTTGAATGGCATGAACAACCAATACATATCATTTATCCAAATATTCTTGGCTTTTTCCATCTTTTCTTGATGCACTGTTTTGTCAAGTACTTCATTGCCATCTTTCCAGAACCGACCATCTCCGGTAGTCATATTTAGAACATAGATTGATGAATCACGAGGGCTATCTATTCTGACCCGATTATTCAACTTGTCCCAGATGAGGTGTCTTGATCCAAAAAATGTCCAAGAAACGAACTTCAATTCCTCCCAGTTTTTTGCACCACCCATTGCAGTAAGAACCTGTGTTGTCATTATAGCTGGATCTTTGCTTAATGCCCCAATGACTTGTGGTGATTGTGAATCAATTGTTGTCTCTTTTTTTCCTTGCTGACAGCTGAAAGTTAGCATTACAACTGCATACAGAATTAGATATTTGTTCATAATTGCAATGTACAAAAGAATA
>CALCMJ010000185.1 GCA_937967615.1 uncultured Saprospiraceae bacterium | reverse complement strand
CGAGTTTACAATTCATTTTATGTTTACAAGGCGTCGGGTCGCCTTGGACTGTGTATTTGTTTATTATATGAACGCAATAAACGACCCTCGTCTCAACAACTGACTGTCCAATGGGTCCAGACCCATTGTCTTTTATTGATTACATGATTATAATTCATTTTGTTATCACAAGGTGTCGGGCCGCCTTGGACTGTGATTTCTTTATTTTATAACGCAATACGACCCTCGTCTTTCCATCCCACCTACTGCCTTATCCCCGGCTCCCGCTCCAAAAACTCATCATGCAACAAAGTGTGCCTACTCTCCATAGGCACCTTCCAGCCTCGGATAAACAAATGAAGTATCGTCGTTTTCATTTCAAAAGGATCACCATCAGAAATAAATAGGTTAGCAACCTTGCCTTCTTCTATGCTTCCATATTTATCGCCAAGACCAAAAATTTCAGCAGGCGTCAAAGTGATTGCTCGGAGTGCCTCCTCTTTCCCCATACCGTACGTTGCAGCAAATCCTGCATGGAAGGGTAGGTTACGTACGTTTTCAGTTTCATCAGTTTTGATGGCAACTTTCACGCCCTTAGCAAGCATCTTTCCCGCATTTGTATAAGACGCATCGTACTTGTCAGAATCGCGAGAAGGGTTTCGCAATACAGGTCCAGTGATTACTGGAATATTATATTTTACTAATGAGTCCGCTACTCTCCAACCCTCTGCTACGCCGGTAAAAATAGGGGAGATCTCATTCTTGACACACCAAGCAATAGCTTGAAGAATGTCATCTTTTTTATTTACCTGCACAAGTAATTTTTGCTTTCCTTCTGCTATTGGTTTTAGAGCTTCAAACTGAGGATTATATGCGTCTGCATTCGTAATCTTTGTATACTGCTTAGCACCTTTCCAGATATCATTTAATTGCTTCATGGATTTCTCTGCATCTTTCTTGATATCTTCTTCTGAACGCCTATCCCATCTTCCACGTTTTCCTGTGCTTGGAAAATACAGTACGGCAGTTTCAAAACCGGCAAACATTTGATCTGGTGTGTAGCCATGTAAATCTATAAGTGCTGCCTGACCTGCAAACTTCCCGCCTGCAGGAACAGCAAGAACAGTAGTGACACCATTGACTCGTGTTACTGGTATAGAGACTGAATTGGGATTTACCGCAGTAAGTGCTTTCATATGTGGCGTAAAATCTCCCATCTCTCTATAATCTTGCGTAAGAGAAACGGATCCTACTTCTGATAAACCTAGTCGCGTGCCTCCGTCAATGAAGCCTGGATAAATGGTTAAGCCTGCACAATCTATACGTACCGCATCACTTGGTACATTTGAGATACTTCCTCCTACACCTTTGATGATACCATCTTGAATGAGGACGTTTCCTTTTTGCTGTCCATTCGCCACAGTTTCTATCGTTGCATTTTCAAGAAGGAAGGTACCGTATACTGATTTTTCTATCTGCTGCGCTGATAAAAACAGGCAAGCAAAACTTAATATATATAAGCTGAATAATTTTTTCATTTTTCTTATTTGTGGTTTTCCATAAACAATTGTTCGTAAACGCCTTCCATACATCCATCTTCATCATGATTGTGATCTCCATGTTCAAAAAAGCTAGGAAGGGTTTCTTCAGGATCTATATCAATACGCATATCTATTTGATCTGTATTTATATCAAAGTAAACATTGCCATCAATGATCGTGTACTGAGGGATTGCATATATTGATAGTGGGTGCTCACTGAAAATCGCAACGTCTCCTTCCTTGCCTACTTCCAGTGATCCTACTCTTGCATCTATACCTAATTGTATTGCAGGATTTATCGTAATTAAACGCAATGCTTCATTATCCGTAAGTCCTCCGTATCGCTGTGTCTTTGCCGCCTCGTGGTAGAGGTGTCTGATGAGTTCTCCTGAATCCGAATTGATAGAAGTAACTACACCATTTTTTGAAAGTATCGCAGCATTATAAGCAGTTGAGTAGTACACCTCAAATTTGTATGCCCACCAGTCTGCAAATACAGAAGCATGTGCGCCAAATGCAGCAAGCTCTGGTGCTACCTTGAATCCTTCATTCACATGCTGGAAGCATATTTTATTTACGCCATAATCTCCAAGCACATTCATGAGCATCATGATTTCATCAGCACGGTAGGAATGGCAATGAATGATGATTTTACCATCCAGAATATCTGCCAATGTTTCCATGCGTAGATTGTAATCGGGAGGCGTTTTTGTTTTACCACTTGCATAGCTCGCTTTAGCTTTTTTATATAATTTTGCTGCAGCAAATGATCTGCGGAATTCCTGCTCCATTCCCATTCTACTTCTAGGAGGAACATTTCTTCCTTCTCCGTGAACACGCATTGGGTTTTCACCTAGCGCAAATTTTATCGTACGTGGTGCACCGTCCATGCGCATCTCTTCAGGATCATAAGTACCATATCTATGTTTTATCGTTTCGCACTGTCCCCCTATGGCGTTTGCAGATCCATGCATGGCATGTGAAATTGTAACTCCACCTGCAAGTGCTTGGTAAATGCCTACGTCAAAAGGATCTAATGCATCACCAACAGCAATCTCTGGCAGGACTGGGTTAGTCGCTTCATTGACCACATCAAGAGCAATGTGCGAATGTGCATCTATGATACCTGGCATGACATACATATTATTTGCATCAATGACTCTGGTATTTGCAGAGGCCTTAATGCCTTTTCCTATTTGACTCACCTTACCATTTGTAATGAGCACATCTGTATTTTCTTTTACGCCATCTGTAATAGTAATGACTGTTCCGTTTTTTATAAGGACATTTCCATTTTGTCCATTGAGGAAACTCATAGCAAAAATGCAAAGAGTGCTCAAGAATATATTTCGCATAATCATAGTTCTCATTGTTTAAAATTTAGATTTAGGATCACCAATGCGTGTACCTTTCATAGGAAAACTTCCCATTTCTCCCACGCTTACCGTTCCATCATAGGAAGATTCTTCAAAATCAAGTGACATTTGTAAAGTCATGGCACCGCCATCAGTATCTACATTCAAAGAAAAACTTACAGTATTTCCATCACGTATAATATCATATGCTTCTTCAGCATCATTTGGTTCATCAGCACTGTAAACACTTATTTTTAAATCATCTTCTGAACCTGTAATAACTGTCTTGCCAGTTTCTTCTGTGCCAAACATGGAAACCGAATAATCCCAGGTTCCTGCGATATCAACTGCAGCACCTCCTTTGGATTTTTTCTTCTTTTCTTCTTTCTTCTCGTATTCTATTTTTTCACCCTCTATAAAAACATAGCGGATGTTTGACTTTTCTTCAAAGTAAGGTTTGTCAGTTACAATAACATTGGCCAACTTTCCTCTCTCTACAGTACCCACTAAATTGTCAACACCTATAAGTTTAGCAGCATTTATCGTAAGTGCATTTAACGCCGCTTTTTCTGATAGACCATGTTCTATCATCGTGCGCACATTTTTCTTGACATCTTTAGATTTGGAATTAAGCAAAGCAAATGCAAATGAAATCCCGTCTTTTTCAAACGCTGCAGCCTGACCAAGATATCTATCAAGACTTGCTTCTTTCTTAATTTTAATTGCTTCTATTTCAGGATCTAATTCTTCCTCCTCTTCTTCCTCTTCCTTTTCATCCTTATCTTTTTTCTCACTATCTGGATTCATCTCCTCCTTGTCTTCTTTTTTGTCTTCCTTTTTATCCTTCTTTCGTTTGTCTTCAGGCAAACTTAGAGAAAGTAAAATCGGGTATCTTCCGGACTTTATTTTGGCGTTAGAGTGAAAGCCTTGTTTCACATCTGCCAGTACCATATTAAACCCAAGTGATTTTTGTAGCTGGATCGCACGTGCAATACTTTTATGTTTTGGCGCAACAAAGAATACAGGCATTTGATTTTTTACAACTGGAATGAGTGCTTCCTCTGCCTTAGATATTTTAGGTCTTGGCATTCCTGTTGAACTTGTTTTGTATTTGCTTAGATAGCCACTTTTCTGCTCTGCATTTTTATACAGTTCTTTCCACTTTGCAATTACTCCTATTAGAGTAGCTGGAGAAACTCCTGAAGCTGGAGTGAATTGCGCAAAGAGCGAATTGTTTTCTTTAAGGAAAATATCTTTATCTGCATCCTGTGTTAAAAGAATGACTGATCCATATCCTGGCATCATTCTACCTCTAGGAACGATATGCGATACTGCAAATCCTGCTTTCTGTAAGTCAACGATACTTTGATCCTTTGGATTAAACGAATCGCGTACATTATTGCCAGGTGTTATTCCTGCAATCTCATCAGAAACAAGCCCCGGAAACTTAACCTTCGGTCTTTCTTTTTTTGCATCACTTTTGGGCACGCCTGTGTGTGATAGTGCATCCACAAAGGCTGCATACACATACATGGAATCTGCTTTAATGATTTCAGCATATGGCGGAATTGTAACTGTAGGTCCCACTTCTTTTATTATGCCATTTTCAATCAAGACGGATCCCTTTTGGATGATACGATCTGATGTTTGATAAATGGTGGCATTTTCCAGAACATAGGTGTTCGTTACCTGTGGAATCTTATCATAGTCCACTTGTGCATTTACTGAGACTAAAAAACCACTCAGTAGAAACGCGAATAGAAATTTAAATTTTAGCATGAATTTTAACTTAGTTGACTAAAATAGCTTTTTTAATCAAAATGCGAAGCAGGATTACCTTGATTAACGACTTATTAAAGTTTAGTAGGGACTAATCAATGCAGAATATGTGATAAATGTTTACTCAAATGGAACTGTATACTCGTGATATTTAAAATTTGGGCATCTCCTCCTCTTACTCTGATGCGGAAGGCGTGTTAATTCAATCCCGACCCAGCCTTAAGAGTTTTAGCTAGAAAAGTATTTAAAAACCGTTAAAAATCATTAACTGTCTGAGTTCGCCCCAGGAAAAAAGAACAATAACTTCTATGTTGCATTATAAGCAAAAAGCTATTTTTTTTATTTGTTGTCAAAAGCTTATTGCTCATATATAAATCAATGGCTGAGAATTCTTAAGATACAGAAAGGAACTTATATTCAATCCTTACTCGGCCTTAAGAGTTTTAGCTAGGAAAATATTTAAAAGCCGTTAAAAATCATTAACTGTCTGAGTTCGCCCCAGGAAAAAAGAACAATAACTTTTAAGCAGCCATTCCTTTAGTTCATACTATTAAACATCCTACGAGTTTTAATGATTTAGGTTTTTAGATGCTTTTCTAGTGTAAAGAAACTCTTACAGCCTTGATCTTTGGTTCTTTGTATCAAGACAAAGAACAATAGGATAACAGCTTACATAAATTAAATAGTATTGCAAGATTAAAGGAAAGCACTGGTCTATTTGTATCAAGTCAAAGAACAATAGAGTAACTCAGAGAAATAAATAAAATAATCTGTAACATTGTTACACTATACAAGTGCCACTTATTTGGACTATTTGTTCTTCTAATTAAATAAGTTTTATATATTAAATCTCAACTTTATTAACCTTTAAAATCTACCTATGATAATATTCGGAACAAGGGGAGTAAAATCAACTATGTCTGAAGGACATTTTAATTGTCCACAATGTGAAATAGAAACTCCTTATAGACATCGAAAAGTAACCCGATTTTTCACCCTATATTTCATACCACTTATTCCTTTGGGCAAGGCTGGAGAGTTTGTAGAATGTACATCTTGCAAGGGGACATTTATACCTAAGGTTATTGATTACAATAAAGATAAAAAGTCAGATGCTTTCTTATCAGAATATGAGAAAGCAATGAAGCATTCTATGGTCTTGATTATGTTAGCAGATGGAAGAATAGATGAAGAAGAAATGTTAGCTGTTCAGAAGATCATCAATAAATATGGACACAACGATATTACTCTAGATGAATTAGAAGTCTATGTTGAGGAAGTTCAAACGAAACAGGAAGATATTTCAACTTACCTTAGAAAGGTGACTCCTTCCTTAAATGAGCACGGTAAAGAAGTCATTATTAAATGTGCACTTGCTGTTGCCGCTTCAGACGGAAGTATTGATAAATCAGAGATCTATATGATTGAGCGGATGGCGACAGCAATGGAAATGTCATCTACGCACTTAAAGGGGATAATGGCAGAGGTGAATGAAAAAAGACAAGAGACGTTTTCAAGTAACTAGAAATAATTAAATGTTATCTACTGATAAGCTGCGGTATCGCTTTGAAAAATATCTAAACAAAGGCGGGGCATCTATTTTTGTAAGCCTCTTTGTGGTATTTGTTTTCCTATTTGTTTTGATGGTGTTTTTTCGCTGGGCAGCTATTCTTATCTGGCCAGATCTTTCCTACACAGGAAGTTTTGCAGATGATGTCTGGATGATATGGTTGCAGATGACTGATCCTGGGAATATGAATCAAGATAATCTTTCTCCCAGATGGTTAAAAGTAACTACTATACTTTCTGGAGTGATAGGTGTTATTATTCTATCCATGCTCATCGCCTTTATTACGACAGCCTTAGAAAAAGTATTCTATAATTTCAGAAAAGGTAGAGGTAAGGTACTTGAATCAGATTTCACCTTAATACTAGGTTGGAACGAAAGAGTAGTAGATATTATAAGAGAATTGATCATTGCCAATGAAAGCGAAAAATATGCTGCCGTCGTTATCTTGTCTGGCGAAGAAAAGGAAGTCATGGATGATCTTATCGCCAAAAGAATACCTGACTCTAAGACGACAAGGATAATCACAACGACTGGAGATTATGCGAATATTAATGAACTCAAGCGCGTAAGTATTTCTGAGGCCAAATCTGTAATTCTCCTCGCGAATTGTTCAGAAAGTGCATTTGATCAAGAGAAAGAATATTCAGATGTGCAATCAGTCAAAGCGATTATGGCAATAATAGCGTCCCAAGAAGATGGTAACGAGATTCCTATCGTTGCTGAAATATTTAATGAAGATAAGAGGGACTTGATCGGCTTTTTTGAAGATGACAATATTATAACCTTGGACTCATGGGAAATCATGGGTAAACTATTTGTGCAAACATCCCTGACAAGCGGATTGGAAATGGTCTATAATGAGATCCTTTCCTTTGATGGTTGCGAGATGTATTTTTACGAAGCGGATTGGAACAAGGTTAAATTTGGAAACTTAGCTTTTCATTTTAAAGATGGAATTCCATTAGGCGTGTATAATGAAGATAGAGGTATGTCCTTACGTCCAGGAAACGATTATGAAATGCAAAAGGACGATCAGGTTATTATCTTGGCAGAAGATGACTCTACAGTTAACTTTGAATCTGCGACAATATATACACCTATTGACTTAGCGTTTGCTGATCATAAATTAGAACAGAATCAAAGGTCTATAATGATATTGGGTTGGCATAGCGTCGCAGAAGTATTCATTAACGAGTCTGTTGACTACCTAAAAGAAGGATCCAAATTTGATATCTTTTTTAATAATCCTAGTGATGTGATGATAGAAAAAGTGGAAGCATTGAAAAAGGAATATCCTGCTTTCAAGATTCAACTCAAAACCTTAGATCCATTTACAAAAGAAGACCTAGCAAAAGCGAATCCATTTTCTTATGATAATATAGTAATTCTCTCTCAAGACCTAAATGAACAACAGCCGGACAAGATAGATTCAGATACTCTAATTATTCTACTCCTTCTTAGGAAAATAAAATCCACATTACCAGATGCACATACAAAAATAATAACGCAGGTACTGAATTCTGATAATCAGGAAATTATCACCCAAACAGATGTAGATGATTTTATTATCAGTAACAAACTTATTACAATGATCTTGGCTCAGTTAAGTGAGGAACCTTTAATTTTGACGTTCTATGAAGATATATTCTCAGAAGATGGAAGTGAGATTTATGTAAAACCTATACACTTGTACAGTGATACACTTCCCTTGGATGTTAAATTTGGGGACCTTATGAAATTGGCAGGCCAAAGAGATGAAATTTGTCTAGGTATACGAAAAGGAAAGGAAAGTAGAGATTCCGACAAGAATTTTGGTGTTACTCTTAATTTGAAAAAAGATGCAAAGGTGAGAATTGAAGAAAATGATTTCCTCGTAGTCTTATCAGAAGACGAATTGTAATAGGATGCTTTAACTTAAGTTTGGAACGTATCTAAATTCATCCAGTCAACACAAATGAAAATTCTAATAATAGAAAGCTTTTATACAGGCAGCCATAGACAATGGTTAGATGGTATCGTAAAGCATATTGATATGGAGGTAACGACATTGACCCTCCCAGGAAAGCTTTGGAAATGGCGAACAGAATCCTCTGCATATCGACTAGCAGAAAAATATCTTGCTCTGAATATGCGCTTTGATCGTATCCTTTTTTCTGGGTTCTTCAATCTGGCATTATTCAAATCTTTTGTACTGAAAAAAAGAGAATCCATCGCGCCCTGCTATATGTATTTGCATGAAAACCAAATTTCATATCCTTGGTCAGGTACTGATCCAGACCCAGCTTTACGACGGGATCAACATTATGGGTTTATAGACCTGATGAATTGTTTATTGGCGGAAAAGATGTTTTTCAATTCTAGTTTTCATAGAGAAAGTTTTATGCACGCTCTTCCAGACTTTTGTAATCAGTTTCCAGAAGATTATTTTTTAAAAGACTTAGATGCTATAAACGCAAAATCGGAAGTTTTGCCTATAGGTTTGGAATTACAAAAACTGCAGATAAAGAATAAAATTAAAAATGCCGTACCCGTTTTGCTCTGGAATCATAGGTGGGAATATGATAAGAATCCTGAACTTTTCTTTGAAAGCTTGTTTTTACTTAAAGAAAGTGGAGTAAAATTTCAACTTATTGTTCTAGGAGAAAAGTATAAAAAATATCCTAAGATTTTTGATGAGGCTAAAGCAAAACTTGAGAAAGAAATTGTGCACTTTGCTTATGCCAAAGATTCTGAAACTTATATTGCGCTCTTACAAAAGGCAGATATTTTGCCAGTTACAAGTAAGCATGATTTTTTTGGCATCTCTGTAGTTGAGGCAATTGCAGCTTCTTGTGTGCCTCTATTACCAAATGACCTAGCATATCCTGAGCATATTCCTTCAGAAGAGTATCCAGCTCTTTTTTATAAATCAGAAGATGATTTTCTTACCTGCCTAAGGGAATTGTTGATGAATTATTCTGAATACTCAAATTTATCTAAACATGTAATGAAATATGATTGGGTTGAAATGAGAGAAAAATATGAAAAGGCGTTGAATAGCTAAATCCTGATTAAAGCATAAATAGGCTAGAACTATCATAGTACAAGTGAGTTAAAAAACATTCTTTTTTGAACAAGAGAATTGTAAATTGTGTTCTAATGTAAATGACTAAGATATCCCTCAACCATATTAAGAAACCCATAGAAAGTGAACTCAAAGAATTTGAATCTCACTTCAAAAAATCTGTAGAGAGCACTGTGCCTTTGCTAGACAAAATCATGCACTACATCGTGCAAAGAAAGGGAAAGCAAGTACGTCCTATACTTATATTTCTGTGTGCAAAGATGTTTGGTGATGTCAATAAGGCCACACATGATGCAGCCTCCTTAGTTGAGCTTTTGCATACAGCATCATTAGTGCATGATGATGTCATTGATGATTCTAACGAGCGTAGAGGTTTTTTTTCAATTAATGCTTTGTGGAAGAATAAGATTGCTGTTATAGTAGGTGATTATTTATTGTCAAAAGGGCTGCTGCTTGCGTTGGAGAACGAGAGATATGCACTCCTGCAAATTGTTTCAAAGGCCGTAAAGGATTTGAGCGAGGGCGAACTGCTGCAAATGGAGAAGGCAAGAAAACTTGATATTGAAGAGGATATATATTTTGAAATCATCCGTCAAAAAACTGCTTCTTTAATTAAGGCAGCATGTAAGGCAGGAGCTGCATCAATAACACAAGATGAAGAAGAACTTGCTAAGATTGCTGATTTCGGAGAATCCATTGGAATGGCGTTTCAATTAAAAGATGACCTATTTGATTTTGGGGATGATATTATTGGAAAACCAAAAGGCATTGATATCAAGGAGAAAAAGATGACCCTGCCATTAATTTATGCCCTATCAAAGGCAGACAAAAAGACAAAGCATAAGTTTTTAAATTACATCAAAAGAGATAGTGAAAATCCAAGGAAGGTAAAAGAGATCATTGAGTATGTGAAGGGTAGTGGAGGAATGGAATACGCCCATGAGAAAATGATGGAATTCAGAAAGAAGGCAGAAGACATTCTTTTTACCCTTCCAGAGAATGAAGCGCGAGAATCCCTATTCGCATTAGTGGCTTTTGTGACAGAAAGAAAGAAGTAGTTTATCTCTATTAAGATAGATAAATTTGATCCAGATTTCTTTTTCATTCAATATCGATAGGAGTGACACTAGGATTAAGCGATTAAGTTTAAGAGAATTATTGTAATTTTAAAAAAAAAAGAAACTACTGTGAGATACATTTGTCTAATACTAATTATCATCACAACTTCCTGTAAGAGTTCCAAAAATTCTAATTCCAACCACGATCACAGAACACATTCCGTTCCGGCCTGCTGTGGAGTGGATTGCATGGAACAGGATGGGATTTTAAAAAGCTTTGAAAATATCTTTTATACGCGTATAGATACTAGCAAGCTTCAGATAGGCATTAATTTTTTTATTGTAAATCGCCCATTGGAATCCTATGTAGAAACAATAAGCCATAATATAAATGAATTAAATATTTCATTCGAGGGAGCGATAGAATTTAGAAAAAATAAGATCCATACCCTATATAGTGATCATAGTCTCCCACTTGTCTATAAGGACTATTTAGCTGGTGGAGACCTATTGGATAATCTATCAGAAGGGAAAGCGGAGGCAGGATATATAAATGTGTTTGTTATGGAGACGATGGAAGAAGAGCCAGGCCGCATATTGCATGGCTTTACTCCCTTGTTTAATGACTACCACGAGGGGTATGCAAAAGTAACTCCTGAGATGGACCGCCTTATGGTTTCCTTTGAGGGTCTGGAATTTAATTCTTCCTTATTTCATGAGCTGGGACACTATTTTAGCCTTGCGCATCCTTGGGAATTATCAGAGGAACAAAAAACTGTTCTTGGACTTCTTGATCCTCAGGAAGAGTGCATTAACCATATGAACTATAATTGTTTTGTGAACAAGTTTACTGAGCCACAACTAAAGCAAATGAAAATGTTTGCAACTACTTATAGAGCATACTTAGGAATTCAGAGAGGGTAGAGTTTATTAGGATTAAACAACTCTATACAACATGACAGCAGCAAAAATTATAAGCCCTATTCCAGCTGCCTGGCTTATGCTCACTAGATGCTTATATTGAAGCCTGTCCCTAATCAGCTTTGCAAGAAGCACCTTGAAGCTATCAGAAATAATAATCATGAACATAATTGTAAATAATAGAATACTTAGGTCTTGCTGGCTTACTTTCCTTCCTATCATATAAGTAGATAAGACGCTAAGCCAAAAAATAAATGTAAAAGGATTTATTGTGTTAATTAGAAAGCCTTTGGAGAAGAACGTGGCAAAACTTTTTATGGACAACATCTCTTGACTTTTACTCAATTCTGGTTTTTTTATAAGGAGGATCACTCCAAAAATAAAAAGTACAATTGCGCCTGACAAACCCATCCAAAATTGGAATGACTCTCCATTTACCACCTCGCTTATTTTACCAATTGTCAGTAGGGAAAACCCAAGTATAAGTATATCGCTGACCCAAACGCCAAATCCTACGGTCAGCCCTGCTAATGTTCCTCTTTCAATAGACGCTTGCGTGAGGGTCACAAAGATGGGGCCCATGGAAATTGCCAGGAAGAGTCCTAATAATATGCCTTCGATAATTAAATCCACTAACTGATGATTGTTGCTATTAAAGTCCTACCCCTGGCATGATTTCTAAATTCACATAAATATAAACCCTGCCAAGTACCAAAAGCAAGTTCTTTGTTTTGAATAGGGACAGAAAGACTAAATCCTACCATGCTCGCTTTTACATGAGCCGGCATATCGTCAGGGCCTTCAACAGTATGCTTAAGAAAGGGCATGTTTTCCGGAACTATCTTGTTGTAAAATGATTCAAAGTCGCTAAGGACATCAGGGTCGGCATTTTCATTAATGGTAATGCCAGCAGAAGTGTGTTTTATGAATAAGTGAAATATACCATTTTCAGGTAGCTGTATCTTGCTTAAGACTTCTTCAGTGATAATATGAAAGCCTCTAGATTTTGGACTTAGCTGTATTTCTTTATGTTCAGTCATTTATTAGACCGAAGATACGGAAAAATGAATCTATACGCTTTTATCTGTACCAGCAAGTTTACCCCCTAACCAGCCCATAGGAATATACGCCATAACTAAATCCAAGACCGTAAACCAAGTAGGAGAGGGTACCATCATGACCATAGCTATTCCACCCAGTAAGAAAAAAGCACCTATTGCCAATGCAATCTGCAACTTATACTGAGCTGCCATCTTTGCTGCAGTAAATGCACCTGCTAATGTACCCAAGGCATGAGCAAGAAAAGGAAAAATATAATGTTTAAAACTAAAGAGATGCATGTTTTCCTTTAGACTATTTAAGTCTTGGGGGTCAACACCTGCCGGAGGTAAAATAACATTACTACCAATAGTGATAAGTCCAAAGTTGACTATCATACCTATCGCACAACCCGCGACTACTGCTAAAATATTTTGAAAGATTGGAGGCATAGTAATTTGATTTTTCTGAGTTATAAACGAATATAAATTAAATGCCTTACAACGCTCTAGAAATACAAAAAAAAAATTGCCTCCTCAAGCAGTAAGGAAGGCAACTCTAATACACTTATGATGTATTTAAAATCCTACATTATCTTGGGATTAGAATACGTTTTTAATACGATTATAATCTATGTAGTAAACTATACGCATAGAAAGACTATTGTTTTGTGCAAGGTCTCCTAGCTGACGTACACTGTCCGTATAGCTAAAGCTGGAATAATCAACCGTTTCGTCCGAATCAAATCCAAGAATATTATTTTTCCATACTAAGAAGATATCGCTTCCAGGCGCAAACCTCCATTTGTAGACTAAGTCTAGTGCAAGTGAATTAAAACTAAAGTCGTTAAAACTTGAGTAATCAGATTCTCCTAAATAACCATCTGGCATCAGCTCATGAAAGGAATTGTATTGGACCTTAGACCAGTAATGTCTAAGACGTAAGTCAAGTCCTTGCTTTTCATTGAAACTATATGTTCCTGATATAATATTGGATATATTCTGAACATCACGGCGCCCATATATTATCTCATCATCAGAGACTTGATCTACAAAGCCCTCACTATTATATGAATTACTGAAACTCGTGTATGTTCTTAATGTAAATCTATCACTAAAACGATATCTAGGTCCAAATCCAAAGTCATGCGTATACCTGCCATCTTGTTCTCCTTTAGAATAGAAACCAAAGAAATACATATGAAATGGCTTTCTGTAATCAGAATTGATATTAGTCCCTATATTAAAACTAGATAGTCTTTTTGAAAACCTTCCATCAACACGTGGTTCAAAAAAGTCATTCGACTCTGGGTTATAATTGCTAAACATATTGAAGCTCCAGAAATTTTTAGCCTGTCCCCAAAAACCAGCGTTGAAGTAATTCCCAATGAAACTACCAGGCTCATACAATCTGCTTTGTTCGGCATTAAACCAAGATTGGAATTGATTAAAAAACCAAAGACCATCAAATTTTTTATAGTTCAAATACAAACCGTAATCTCTATAGTTAGCATTTCTTTGAAAGCCCAGATCATTCTGATTATAATCTTTGCTTACCTGTCTATAAAAGACACCTAGGTTTACATTTCCAGATAATTTATCAATGCTCAAATACGAATTATGCCCATTTGTGTTTTCGGCCTCTTTGTGCAATAATTGAGAAAACCTACTGCTTCCTTCTACACCCCAGGACTGAGAAGGATTCTTAAGATTGAAGGTCAATGCACTTACATTGGCATTATGAAAATCCTCACTGTTCCTCCATACACTAGTGTTGCTAAATGAAACGGAAGAGTTGTTCCTTAGGTTTTGATCGAGTACAAATACGTTATAATTTGTAAGAGGAGCAGTGAGGTATTGTCTTTCTGCATCAGATGCTATTGTTCTAATTGTCGCATGAGTCTCTGCACTTATTGCATTAAAAATTCCAAGACCTGTTCCCTTTGAAGTTCGCCCAGATATTTTAGTTGCATTATAAAGTTGAGAATTTTGTGGATTTTGCACCACCTCTTCATCGTCCGTGATATTGTCATAGACATCATACATACCTATTGGATTTCCTCCCACGCGTCGCGAATAAAAAAGATTTGCCTTATTAAATAATTCAGTCCCTTCTGTAAAAAACTGTCTTTGCTCATCAAAGCGAACTTCAAATGGAGTCAGATTTAATACTTGATCGTCTGATTGTACCTGCCCAAAGTCTGGAATTAAAGTCATGTCAAGCGTAAAGGCATCATTGATGCCGTATTTCACATCCATACCGCCGTTATAAGAGTACCCACTGGTATTAACAGGGTCTCTATTCACATCATGCGAATGTTGGAAATAGGTAGAAGCATATGGTGAAAACGAAAGACGCAGTGGAGGCTTAATGTCTTGAATACCTTCTAGCTTTCCAATGTTAGTAAGAAAAGGAGAATCGTTTTTTAAGTCCATTTCTGCCCAAGAATTTTGAGTCCCATCTACTGCCCTTCTTCTTGTAAAGTTAATGTTCCATTCCTGTACCTTCTTGTTAGGGAATCGCAAAGCAGAGTAGGGTATTGCAAACTCACAGTACCATCCTTCGTCAGTCAAATGCACTGCGCTAAACCATACAGCATCCCAGTTCGTGTCTTCATTATAAGGAGATATTTTTGCATCAAATTGCACACCTGTAGAGCCTACTATAAATTCAAAACCCTCAGTTGCATTTCCATACGTATCTATAATGACCGCCATAAAGTCTGTATTTCCTAAATCATCTCTTTCTGTCAATTGGGTCATAATACTGTCTCTAGAAACATCTTGCATGTATGCAGATATATAAAGAGCCTCGTCATCATAGATAAGTTTTACCTCTGTGTTATGCTTAAAAATTCCTGGCTTTGGCCTGAATTGCATGAAATCAGAAACAAGTTCTGCTGATTCCCAGGCAGGCTCATCAAAGATGCCGTCTATTGTTATGGCTTCTGTTACCCGGGTTGCCGTGATGGACTTTTGAGTTAAGCCAATATTCCATATACTAGCTAACAATAAAACGATCAGCGCGTGTTTCATTTTGTCTATATATTGATGGTTAGTAAAGTCAGTACAAACTTAGTCCTCAGGAGTCATTTCTAAGATATAAATCGACTAATTGATTCTTAAGCTCTATAGAAAGACAATGCAGTTTTCAGGAAGTTGCATTTAATAAGAAATTAATTTGATCTGACGTAAATGTCTTCGTAACGCGTGCTCAGATTGAAGGCAACTCCCCCTCCATTTAACTTAGCATCTATTTTTTTGGTGCTGCTGTCATCAGAGTTTTTATTTACATTTTTAGTTAATACAATAATATCAAGATCTGAATATAATGATCCATTATTCATTGTCACATTCATGTTTGCCTTTGTTACACTTGGCATAGTGATATCAATATGTCCGTAAACAGAAGCGACAGTTACTGGATTCGTCTGACTCACCTGCGTAAAAATCACTTCTACATCGCCATGTACAGATTTGACTGACATAGGTCCCGTTACATTTATCAGATAAACATCATTATGTGTCGCTGTTATTTCTATTTCACCTTCTACATTAGATACTTTAATATCATCACCGCTATTATTATTGTAATTATAATTGATGTTCATTCTCTTAGGAACCTTTATTGTGTATTCATCCTGGCAACCACAGCAATTGTCATTTGATATTTCTTGAACAATTATAGTATTTCCTTCTTCGACTACAGATAAACCTATTCCAGAATTATCTTCTAAACCTCCTACATTAAATGCCTTCAGTCCCTTTGCTCTATCATCTTCTTCCTGATCGCGATCCACGTTAGTGAAAATGATCTTATCTCCATCATAACCTATTATCTCTACATCATCGAGGTTTTTAATTTTTAATGTTCCAGTTTTCTTATTTACTTCATACTGGCTTTGTGCCACTAGAAATAAAGGGGCAAGAGTCAATAGTGCGATTGTGTAAAATTTAGAATTCATAATAATTAAATTATATAGTTGTTAATTTGAAAATGCCTACCTCGGCCTCGTCCTTCACAAAGTTTAAATGTGTATCGCCTTTCGCGATCTTTTCTAAAGGTTCTAGAGCTTTCTGTTCTTTTGTGTTTGCAAGAATATTTATAACCGCTATTGTAACCATAGGGTCATTAGGAGTTTCCAATGCATATATGAGCGCGTCTACTATTTTAGGGTTTGATGGAAAATTTTCAAGAGCTTGTACTGCTGCAAGGCGTACATGGCTGCTCTCATCTTCTTGCATCGTCTTGATCAACGCTTCCACGATTCTATCATCAGCATTTTCCATTTTATAACTAATGTTAACTGCTTTAATCCTTTGGCTTGTAGATGGTCCATCTAACATCTCCATCATCTCAGACTCTGTAAACTGCTTATCTTGTGCAATGTCTTGTGCAATTGAATTTCCTTTGGTGCTATTGGGTAAGTTCTGTCCTACGAAATATCCAGAAACTAAAAGTACAAGTCCTACCGCAGCATACTTTAATAAAGATTTGGGATGGAAAGAAATTGTTTTAGTCCCATCTTTTTGTTCTTCTATTTTTTGTGATTCTTGTTCAAGAAGTAGATCAAATCTGTTTTTTAACTCTGCACTAGGTAAACACTCTTGTTCTGTATCCATTAAGAGCAAGACATGTTTTAATTGCTGATACTCTGCTTGGAGTGAAGGCGATTGCGCAATTGCTTGCTCAACTTTGTTATGCTCTTCCGCTGACAAGTTTTTATCTATATAGTCTATGAGCTGTGTGCTTAAGTCGGTCATACACTTTGTTTTTCTAGTTTATAATATTGTTCTCGCAAAGATTTTATTGCACGATGTGCTTTAATCTTTACATTGTTTTCAGTTATATCCAGTAGTTCGCCTATCTCTTTATATTTCATTCCTTGGTATCGCTTCAAAACCAGTATCTCTTTATATTCTGGTTTTATCATGTTCATCGCTTTATTTAAAAGCAATACTTCTTCATTATTTTCGCAATATTCTCCTTCTGCTCTATCTACAGAAGCAATTTCTACTTCCTCTGAGATCTTGATCTTATTCAATCTATAATTGTCCACATTCACATTTCTAGCAATTGTATAAACCCAAGCTGCAAATGAATTTTTATCCTTGAATGTAGCTCTGTGTTTAATCACTTTTTCAAACACATTTTGTGTCAAATCTTCACTGAGTGCCTTGTTATAATTCATCTTAAAAAAATAATTATAAAGACGCACATGGTACCTATCAAATAAAACAGATAGCTGCTTGATGTCGCCTTCGGCTACTAGTTGCATTACATGTTCGTCGTTCAGCATCGAGTTCGTTGTCAATAGGTATTGTAAATACTACCAAAAATGAGAAAGGTTACAGTGCATTAATGCGTTTTATCGCTTTTTTTTCATCTTATCTATGAATAGGGCATTAATATGTCAATTACCAGCCTAAATCAGATACTTTATCCTTTTATTTTCGTTTAAATTCTAGCTCTAATTTTACTCTCTAATTCCAATTTTTCATTTTCATTCTAATTTTCATTTTCATTAATTTGGGCGTGCCCCTGGCGGGTCGCTGTCTTCCTGACTCCGCGTTGCTGCGGTCCCTAGGGACCCTCTAGACAAGCTAGAGGCCTTCCAGGTAGCTCACGCAATTGCCATCGTTTTGTCATTGTGCACGCAAAAACGAGAGCCAGTAAGTCCTAGATGTCTTTTCAATAAGCCTAATAGGAATTGCAATTTGTGCTTTGCCTTACTTACATAGAACTCGCACGTTTCTTATCTGCATTGCTCAGTTCTATGTTTCCAGCTTTTGCATAATTAGATGACCGTTGTGCATAATAGCTTTTATTATTAGGGCTTAACTGAATGGCTTTTGTAAGATGATCTATCGCAGAGCTATTATCATTTGTTCTATCATAACAAAGTCCTAAATAGTAATACGCTGTATGGCTATCACTTTTGAGGCTGATGTATTTTTTAAGTGTTTCTATGGCATCTAGATTTTTTCCGCTAGATAATTGTGATGCTCCTTTGTTTATTAACGCATCCAGCATTGTAGGATTATCAGTAAGAACCTTATCGTACATTTCTATTGCCTTTGCGTAATTTTTTTCTTTAAAGTAGATTGACCCTAAGTTGGAATACGCCGCTTGATTTCCAGAATCCAATTGAAGGGCTTTCTCAAAATCTTCTCTTGCAAGAACATAGTTATTTTGCACAAAATAAATGCTTCCTCTTGTGTTATAAGATTCTGATTTGGCATCATTTATTCCAATAAGTGTATTTGCTGAATTCAAGGCTTCCTTTGTCTTTCCTGTCTTCCTCATAATGTTAGCATGGCTAGTAAGTACCTGTACGTTTTTAGGGTTTATTTGATATGCTTTGCTAATGTCTTTAACGGCAAGATCTAACTTATCGTGTTTCATAAAATAGTTCGCTCTATTATTATAGGCTGAAGAAGAATTCGGAAATCTATCAATTACTCTTGACCATAGGGTATCTCCATTTTCCCAGTGCTTGCATTGTTGAAATGTAGAAAAACTAAAGTAGAGTAAGTACATCCCTAGGACGCCTAACACGACAGGCTTATATTGCGCTTTCTTATTAAGAATCGTGTTTAGAAAATATCCTGTAATAACAAGCAAGCCAAAATAAGATAAATAGGTGTACCTATCTGATACAATAGAATTCCCTACTTGTACAAGTTGAAGGGTCAGTGCAATATTTAATAGAAAAAATAGGAAACCAAAAATGACCATTCGGTTTTTCTTAAAGAAGTAGAATATTGCAAATAAAATCCCAAGAGCTATTAAAGGTGCTATGCTTATTAATATAGGCATTGCCGCAACATTGGGAAAAGGATAGAAGGTAACGGCTTTCCATGGAAGTATAAAATTCCATAAGTAGAATAGTATACCATAGAAGGCAAAACTTATTCTATTCAGAACAGAGTAATTGCTGAAATCACCTATAGCAACATCGCCTTGAATGCCAATGGTAATAAAACCAAAAATTATTGCAATAATAAAGAATGGAATCTTTTCTAAGATTAAAGTTTTAGAAAAATCTCTTTTATTCAAATAATCTAAAAGGAACAATGCAATTGGAAATGTTACTGCAGATGGTTTTGAAAGTAGAGAAAGTATAAACACAAAAAAACTAAGTCCTATAAATCGTTTATAATTCCCTTCCTTAGACTTGAGATAAAAGAGCATCCCCAAAATATAGAACAAAGTAAACAACAGGTCTTTTCTTTCTGTAACCCAAGCAACTGATTCTACATGCATGGGATGGATAGCAAATCCTGCCGCGATGCAAATTGGGATTATGTTGTTCGCATTTTTGAAAAGTCGTTTGGACAGAAAAAATACAAGAACGATGTTTATGATGTGCAATAAAAGGTTAGTTATATGATAAGACGAGGCGTCCAGTCCAGACATGCTATAATTTATCGCTAGAGAGAACATAGTAATCGGATGATAATTATATGCGATTCCATCAGGATAAGAAGAATGAATTCCAGCGAGGAAAAACGTTTTTATGTTTTCAAACGACAGGCTAGTTATATATGGATTTTCAGTAACATAGGTAGGGTCATCCCAGTTGACAAAACCATTTTTCAAACTTGGGAAAAACACCAATAGGGTCAGGAGGAGCAATGCAGGCAAGGCTATTTTTGAATAATCTTTATTGACTTTCGTATTGGATTTTCCAGCCGCTAGCTTTGTCTTCTTAGAACTGACTTTTATTTTCTTTTTCTTGGCCATTACTTGCTTATCTAATTCAAATATAAGATTAGTAAAATATTTATTTAACTCCCTATAAGACAAGTATTTATAAGAATTCAATAAGAAGTTTGGTTTTATGCAGCGAGGATACGATTGGGAAGTGTTAAAAAGAGGAGATTTGTGTTAAAATTGGCCCATTTTAAGCTTGGGGAGGGCATATTTCTTTAGGATACCATTAAAAATATCCAATTTTGAAGTTCATAACTAAATTGATCTTAAATAAAATAGAGAATGAATAAACTGATTACAAGCCTGAAATATGCATTCGTGCTTACTTTGGGAATTACAATCTTCCAAAGTTGTTCAGAAGCCGTACCTGGTACTGATCCTTCAAATGAAGGGAATGAAAAAACCAGCTTCAATTTATACTTGACGGATTGTCCCTTTGATGCGGATGAAGTCAATGTTGAAATTCTAAAAGTAATCCTTGAAGATGAAGATGGGGTTAAAGAAGAATTAACAACCAATGCAGGAATCTATAATTTATTGGATTTTACTGGTGGTGTTGATACACTTCTTGCGTTTGGGAATATTGGCCTAAACGATATTGAGCACATCTACTTTGAATTAGGAGATGAGAACACGATCATGGTTGATAATGTAATTTATCCACTCCAGTTAAAGGATGGTAATATTGTAAAAGTAAAAATCAAGCTTGATAAATTAGAAGATGACGATTACCTCGTTGATTTCTTTGCTTGTACTTCTGTCATTAAAAACAATAATGGCTATTTCCTAAAGCCTGTAATTAAGTTCAAGGGAAAGAAAAGCAATGACCATCATGATGCATTGGATGTAATAGAAGATCTGAAGGATTGCTACGAGTTAGTGTATCCTATTTCTTTAATTGACGAAGCAGGAGATGTGCATGTAGCAGATGATGCAGCAGGATTGATTGAGATTTTGCTTACTGTGGAAATAAAAGAATTGGTTTATCCTGTAAGTGTAACAAACCAAGCAGGTGATGTTATAGAGGTAAATTCAGAAGAAGAAGCGAAAGAGCTAGAAGATTGTGATGACGAAGATGACGAAGATGATGACGAAGAAGATGATGATGAAGACGACGATGATGACGACGATGATGATGACGAAGAAGACGACGATGACAATTTAACAATCCAACAGATTGTTGAAAAAATTGATTCATGCTATGATTTCGTATTTCCTCTAGTTATGTTTAATGATTCAAGTGAAACATTTACTGCTAATGATGATGCAGGCTTAACTGATATTCTTGAGAATAATGATATCAGTGATTTTGAATACCCAGTATATGTTTTAGACTTAGAAGGAAAAGAAAAGAAAATTAATAACAAGAGTCAACTAAAATCTCTCATAGAGAAATGTCATGATGACGATGATGACGACGAAGATGACGATGACGACGAAGATGATGATGAGGAAGATGATTTTGATGATTTATTTGAGGACATAGAAAAGTGTTACTCTGTTACATATCCTATTTCGTTTGTAGACGAGGATGGAAATGTATATACTGCAAACACTGAAGATGATGTTGAAAGTGTATTTGATGATAATAAAATCATTGACTTTGTGTATCCATTTACTCTTACAGATGCAAATGGAGCAGCTGTAGTAATTGAGAGTAAGGAAGATCTTGAAGATCTGGATTTAGGATGTTAAAAAGATTGAGTTTATAATATAAAAGCCAGGTTGTTTTCAATCTGGCTTTTTTTAT
>CALCMJ010000184.1 GCA_937967615.1 uncultured Saprospiraceae bacterium | reverse complement strand
GGCTCATCAGCAATTATTAGTTCAGGGTCATTAATTATAGCGCGAGCAATAACTAGTCTTTGCTGTTCTCCTCCTGAAAGATCGTGCACTTTAGAGTCTAGTTTATCTTCTAAATGCACATACTCCAATACCTCTTGTATTTTATTTTGCATGAGCTGTTCATCATCCCATTCTGTGGCTTGCAAGACATATTCTAGGTTTTCTTTGGCAGTCCAACCATTAAAGAGATGAAAATCTTGAAAAATAATCCCTAGCTTCCTTCTAAAATGCGGAAGATTCCCCCTATTAAGCCCAAATAAGTCTGTACTACAAACGGTGGCTTTACCAGAATTAATTCTAGAATCTCCATAAAGTGCCTTGCATAAACTAGACTTTCCACTACCACTGTTTCCTATGAGGTAGCAAAATTCAGCATCTACTAGATCAAAATCTATCTTCTCCAAGACAAGTTTTTTCCCATTGTAGACATCTACCTCAGTCAATTCTATGATTTTCTTCAAATTCATCGCATGCAAAACTAAATATATATTATGAAATATTGTAATACGGTCGTGAGTTCAGCAAACAAGACGATTTTGAATTAGGTTTTAGCTGTATTCTTCTTTAGATTTGTTCTAAAGAAAACATTAAAGGAGTTCTTCTCGTTTTTAGGGTATAAATTTGATCTATGAAACAATATCATCTTATTGGAATTTTAATGATAGTCGTTGCAATTGTAATTTTTCTATCAGCAGCTGAAGATGTGAGTACTTATGCAAACTTTAGCGATGCTGTAATTGAAAATGACGTTGTAAAAATATCTGGAACTTTAGCTAAGGATAAAAAGATGACCTACGATCCACAAAACGATCCTAACAATTTTATCTTTTTCCTAACTGACGCTGAAGGCACAACAGAAAAAGTTATTCTGACACAACCTAAGCCACAAGATTTTGAACTTGCGGAACAAATTGTAGTAACCGGCAAACGTAAAGGAGGAACCTTTGTAGCAAATAGTGTCTTAACAAAATGTCCGTCCAAATATAAAGACGAAGAACTCTACCTTCAATCTGAGAGTTAATGGAGTCACTCCAGTATATAGGCGAATCATTATGGCAAGGCAACATCGGACACTTATGTATTGTCCTGGGATTCTGCTCAGCTCTTTTTGCTGTCTATGCGTATTCAAAACACACAAATGATCAAATAAAAGGAATAGACTCTGGATGGCTTAACTTAGCAAGATCTGGTTTTCTTATACACAGTGTTTGCATACTATCCTTGATAGGCATCTTATTCTTCATAATGATAACTCAGCGTTTTGAATACAAATATGTATTTGAACATGTTTCAGATGACCTACCTATGCGTTATATTTTCTCAGCATTCTGGGAAGGCCAAGAAGGCAGCTTTTTATTATGGATGTTTTGGCATATCATACTAGGTCTCTTTGTCATGTTTAAAGGAGGCAAATGGGAAGCACCTGTTCTAGCTGTAGTTGCATTAGTGGAAGTATTTATTAATTCCATGATACTAGGATTGCACGTAGGAATTGGAGATTCACTTTACAAATTAGGTTCAAACCCAACTTTACTTTTAAGAGAAACTTTGCAAGCTCCTCTTTTTGATCGTGCAGATTATCTTGATGTCTTACCAAAGGGAACTGGACTTAATCCACTATTACAAAATTATTGGATGACAATTCATCCTCCTACTTTATTCTTAGGGTTTGCATCAGTTACATTTCCTTTTGCTTTTGCGATTGCTGGCCTATGGACTAAAGAACATAAAGCATGGTTAGCCCCTTGTTTAAAATGGTCTTTGTTCTCTGCAGGATTCTTGGGAACAGGAATAGTTATGGGAGGCGCTTGGGCTTACGAGGCACTTACTTTCGGTGGATATTGGGCATGGGATCCAGTAGAAAACATGTCTCTAGTTCCATGGATAATTATGGTTGCTGGCGTCCATACAAATATGATTGCAAAAAGTACTGGATATTCTATAAAAACTACTTATCTCTTATACATTCTCAGCTTTGTTCTCATCCTCTACTCTACCTTTCTGACGCGAAGTGGTATACTCGGAGATTCTTCAGTACATTCATTTACAGAAATGGGACTGGAATGGCAGCTAGTTGCATTTGTTTCCTTCTTCTTTCTTCTAGGTCTAGGGTTTTATCTATTCAACCAAAAATCAATTCCATCTTTCAAAAAAGAAGAAGCAATTGACTCTAGAGAATTTTGGATGTATATAGGCTCATTAGTACTCTTATTTTCAGGAGTCATTATTGCATCCAGCACAAGTCTACCTGTATACAATGAAATACGTAGTTTTTTTAATCCTGACTTTGTAGGGCGAGTTATTGAAGAACCCATTCCTCACTTTAACAAATTTCAAATTTGGATTGCTGTCTTTGTTGGAATACTCTCTTCTATTACTCTGTATCTTAAATACAAGGGACAAAAGATAAGTCAAAAAAATAATGCACTCCTCTTGAAAGTATTATCGTTTGCAGGCATTGCTGCTTTTCTAACATTCTTATGTTCTAAATGGATTAATCTCGTATCCTGGCAATATATCGTTTTATGCTTTTGCAGTTTCTTTGCTATTGTTGCAAACCTATATTATATCTCTTCCTTTGGATTGAAAGGATTGCGACATGCAAGCGCAGGCTTTAGCCATTTTGGCTTCGGTCTTATGATTGTAGGGGTACTTGCCAGTGGCCTCAATGAATCTCACATAAGTAAAAACCCATTCGCCATGAAAGGCTTAATGGATGACGAAGACCTATCCACGGTAATCCAACTTATAAAGGGTGAACCTATGTTTACCGAGGATCATTGGATTACATATCAAGAGGATACAACTATTGGGAATCAACGTATTTTTGAAATTGATTTTAGAAAGGTAGATGAAGAAGGAAAAACACTTGAAGAATTTACTGTTTTTCCTAATGTTCTGTTTTCAAATGACTTCAAAAAAGTTGCAGCAACAAATCCCGCAACTAAGCACTACCTATCCAAAGATATATTTACGTCCATAGCCTCACTTCCTAAATCCCAGATGGATGTGAAATTTGCGAAAGAAATGGAAGACTCACTTGTCTACACTAAATATGATGCAATTCTTGGTGACACAATTTTTACGCGCAATTATTTTGGAATCATTAAGTCTCTTACTTATTCTCCAAAAAACAAAGACTATATCAGAGAAGGACATGAAGTGGGAATTGGAGTTGAGCTAGAGTTAAAAGATATCAACAGTGATGAATCGCATACAGTACATCTTGCTGCTGGACTTGAGGACAACTTAATCTACACCTACCCAGTTGTCGTAGATCCATTTAAAATGAAAGCTAAGGTGAGTGAAGAAATTTTCAATTCATTCTTCACCTCTGAACCAGATCTAGACTATACAGAGTTCTCTATAAAAGCAAACGAAACTTTTAACTATAAGGAATATAAAATAAAAGTCACTGGGTTTAATAACGCACCTGAAAGCAATAATTACCAGGCCTTAGAAAAAGATATTGCGGTAAGTGTCAAACTAGATGTAACAAAGGGGAATAACACATTTGAATTAGAACCTATCTATCTCATTAGAAACATGAGACAAATGGGTGTCAAGGATTATAATCTAAATGATGGAATGCACGCTCGGTTTACTCATATAGACCCACAAACCGATACTTACACATTCAAACTTGCAATGGATGACAGATCAACTCCTCTAGTCCCAATTGAAATAGCAGAGAATGTCCCACGTTCAGACCTTATTGTCTTGGAAGCTAAGGTGTTTCCTGGTATAAATATGGTATGGTTGGGAATGGTACTTATGATGTTGGGGTTCTTTATCGCCTGGATCAATAAGTTACGGACGCGATGAAAAAATTAAAAATTGTAGCTATTGGATCAGGCAATGTTGCAACACATCTTATACCTAGCTTACACAAGAAAGGACATTCTATTCTCCAAGTATACAGCAGGAAGCTTAAAAACGCAAAGCTATTAGCTGACAGAGTTTCAGCACAAGCAATCCATACACTGGATTCTATTATTGAAAACGCAGACGTTTATTTAATCATGGTGCCAGATGATGTCATTACAATTGTCTCAAATGATTTAAAAGGTAAAATTGTAAAGTCTGCAATTATACTCCATAGCTCAGGCTCTAAATCCTCAAAATTACTCAAAGGAGTAACTGCACATTATGGTGTCCTTTACCCCCTGCAGTCATTTACTAAAAAAGGCACGGTAGATTTACCAGAAGTACCCATATTCACTACAGCTAATTCCAAAGCTGCAAAGACAGTAGTGAAGCAACTAGCCAGTGATCTTTCTAAACACGTAATTTCGCTTTCTGATAAAAAAAGAAAAGAACTACATTTAGCTGCAGTGGTATGTAACAACTTTGTCCACCATCTCTTTGTTAAGTCAGATGCATATTTAAAAACGAAGCGAATACCATTTAAATATCTATTTCCATTAATCTCAAAAACATTGGAGACTGCACATTTAACTGACTTAAAGAACAATCAGACTGGGCCTGCAAAAAGAAATGATACAAAAACCATAAAAGAACATCTTCAAATTCTAGAGTCTGACCCCGATTTCAAAAAACTGTATGCAAGCTTAAGTAGAAGTATTAATAAAACACATTCATGAGAATAGTAGGTGAAATTGAACATCCAGTCCTGAAGATTACCATCTTCCACAACGAAAATAAATATTCCGTGCAAGTAGAAGATGGACAAGTGACTCAGCATTTTAAATTAAGAGAAGATAGTTCATTGGATTCTGTAGAAACAGTTAAAAATCTCTTTAAGAACGAGATGGAAAAAATGTTTGAAGTAAATTCCAAGATGCAATCCATCATGGCATCTGTTTCAGATCAGATTGTTGATAAAGACGAACTACCAAAGATTATATAATATTGAAGAAAATTGGGTATATCTTTTTTCGTATTTCAGTAGCTCTAGTCAGCTTAATGCCCTTGCCCGTCCTATATCTAAAATCAAACTTTATAGCTTTTTTCCTTCAACATATTATCAAATATCGTGCGGGAGTAATTGCAACAAATCTGAATATTGCATTTCCAGATAAGTCTGAGCAGGAGAAGAAGGATTTAGTTCGTAAAATCTATAGAAACCTCTCTGATATAATGATGGAGTCCTTAAAAGGCTTCACATTAAATCCAAATAAAATTAAAGAACGATATACAATTGAAAGACCAGAATTTATCGATCGTTGGTTTCAAGAAGGCAAAAGCATTGTTCTCTTATGCGGTCATATTGGCAACTGGGAATGGGCAACCTATACATTCCCCTTATATTATCAACATAAAATTATTGGACTCGTCAACAGAATAAAAAATCCAGATATAGACAGATATTCATATGGCAAAAGAACGAGTACGGGCTCTGGTGTTATTCGCCTAAAAGAATCCAGAGATGAAATATTCAATTCTGAAAAACCTGTGATTCTAGTTTATGTGGCTGATCAGAATACAACAGATTCAGAGAATGCAATTGTGGCAAATTTTTTCGGAATGCAAACGCATTGCTTACATGGTGCAGAGAAAATGGCTAGAAGAAATAATTGGCCTGTCATCCACCTAAGAAGCAAACGCACGAAACGAGGGCATTATAGCTTATATCCTGAGATTATCACTGAGACTCCATTAGAAGAAGACGAGGGTCAGATTACACAGAAATTTATGTCCAGACTGGAAGACCTTATCAAAGAAGACCCTTCTATGTGGCTCTGGTCGCACAAGCGATGGAAAAGAAATGTCAAGTATTGAGTCTGTAAAAAAGGATATCTTTGTGACTTAATTTATTTCATGTTAGAAGCTATAAGTCCGATAGATGGAAGATATGCAAACAAGACCAAGGTTTTGCAACAATATTTTTCAGAATATGCCCTCTTTAAATATAGAGTTCAGGTAGAAGTAGAATACTTTATTGCCTTATCTGAATTGACTAAAATCATACAACTTACTGATAATCATAAAAATAGTTTACGCAGTTTGTACATTGACTTTAACGTCAGTCAGGCACAAAAAATAAAGGATATAGAGAAGGTTACGAATCATGATGTCAAAGCCACTGAATATTTTATCAAAGAGGCATTGGACATTTTAGATTTAAGCGCAGAGAAAGAATGGATTCACTTTGGCCTGACTTCACAAGATGTTAACAACACTGCTGTCCCTATAAGTCTTAAAGATTTTCTAAATAAAGAATACTATGCCTTACTTGACAAGCTACTCCTAAGCTTAAAAGAACAAGCTAAACGATTTGAAGGCATTCCTATGCTCGCTCGTACGCATGGACAACCTGCCTCTCCCACCACACTTGGAAAGGAGTTTTATGTATTCATTGAACGTTTAGACGATCAAATTTTTCTCCTCAAGAATTTACCTATCAAAGCAAAATTTGGTGGAGCAACAGGAAATCTAAATGCACATAAAGTAAGTTTCCCAGAGCAAGATTGGATTGCATTCGCAGATGAATTTGTAAACACTTATCTGGGCTTAACACGATCTAGATATACAACACAAATTGCACATTACGATCACTTAGCTGCGATCTTTGATAACGTAAATAGAATTAATACTATTCTTGTAGATCTATGTCGCGATATGTGGACATATATATCCATGGAGTATTTCACTCAGAAGACAGTTGAAGGAGAGATTGGGTCTTCTGCAATGCCACACAAGGTAAACCCTATTGATTTTGAAAATGCAGAAGGTAACTTAGGTATAGCAAATGCGATATTTAATCACCTCAGTGACAAATTACCGATTTCTCGACTACAAAGAGACTTGACAGACAGCACTGTTCTTAGAAACATAGGTGTACCATTTGCGCATAGCATAATTGCAATCCACTCTGTTCTAAAAGGTTTATCTAAGATTGAGCTAAACCAAGAAAAACTAGACCGCGATTTAAATCAAAATTGGGCTGTCGTTGCAGAAGCAATTCAAAATATTCTAAGAAGAGAAAAAGTAGACAAGCCTTACGAAAAATTAAAAGACCTGACAAGAGGCAACAAGGGCATTACAGAAACGAGTATACAAGATTTTATTAACACGCTAGATGTCACGGAAAAAGTAAAAGAGGAATTAAGACTTATAAGCCCCTTTAATTATATTGGATATAGCTAAATCTACAACTATGATAAAAGAGATATTTAAATTCCTAGGGTTTGCAGGTAAAAAAGCGAGTAAATCCATTGAAAAATCAATTGACTTTGTAGATGATGCTTTGGAAAAGGAATACATAACTAGCACAGTTGAGAAAGCAAAAGACTTATCTGGAGAGCTTATGCAAAAAGCGGGAACAGCCTACCAAACAGGTAAAAATAAGTTTGATGAAATGTCTGAATCTGAAAACTTTGTAAATTTAAAAGAGAAGGCAAAATCACTAGCTAATAAACTAGAAGAGAAGGCTGATGAATACATTGAGAAAGGAAAAGAAAAAGTTGACGCAAACCCTACGATCAAATCCACGATAGATAAAATTAAAGAAGAAGGAAAAGAAGCCTTAGAAAAAATTGAGGAAACTAAAGATGACTTAAGCAAAAAACTTGAGGATAGTATTTTTGGGGAAGAGGAATAAACTATGTACTACATAAAAAGTATTCGACCCTTAAATCTCCTAATCGTAGCTGCTACCCAAATTCTCATATATTATCTTGTCATACTCCCAAGCTTTGATTACGCAAGTGTAAACAGCCTCTTAAGCCCCTTGTTGCTGCTGCTCTTAGTGTTAGACACAATGTTAATTGCTGCATCTGGTTATGTAATCAATGATATTATTGATGAGGAATCAGATATTATTAACAACAAACTTAAAAAAGGATATGAAAAGAGAAAAGCCAAAATCTGGTATGCAATTTTAGTGATTTCTTCATTCCTTATTACCATTTTCATTGCATACAAAATAGACAACCTCGCACTCTCCATTATTAATCCTATCGCAATTCTACTCTTATACTTGTATTCTAAAGTTTTCAAGAAGACCGCACTAATGGGGAATATAATAGTCGCAATATTTTGTGCGTTTGTGCCCGGATTACTTTGGTTTGCTGAAAGGAAGGCATATGAAGAATATTTACAATCAGATGTTTTTGATTTGCTCACCCAAAGTTTACTTGGCTTTATGATTTTTGGATTCCTAGCTACAATGTATAGAGAAATTGTTAAAGACATAGAAGATCTAGAAGGAGACAAAAAAGTAAATTATAAGACCCTCCCCGTGAGTTGGGGCATAGATAGAGCTAAGATAGTTGCGCTGTTCTTTGGGTTCATTTTTCTTTTTTCAGAACTCATCTGGTGCAATTTCTTCTCTAAGGACATTCATCTTGCATTAACTATTTGCTTCATTGGAATTGTCATTCTTCCTACAATTTATAGTTTGCACAAATTAATCAAGGCAAACACTCCTGAAGACTATGGAAGAATTAGTAAATCTATCAAAGTGATTATGCTTACAGGTTTAATTTATCTTTTAGCTTTGTTCTTCTATGAATTTTCTGATAAAATATAAACTTATCCTCGCAAGCAAATCTCCAAGAAGAAAGGAACTTCTAGAGAACGCACATTTTAATTTTGAAATACAAATTAAAGAAGTCGAGGAAATTTACCCTGATAATCTCAATGTGTATGAGATCCCAAAATATCTTGCTAAACTAAAAGCAGAACCTTTCAACTCACTTAAAGAGAACGAATTACTTATTACTGCAGACACTATGGTGCTCCATGGAAACATAATGATGGGTAAGCCTAAAGACAGCAACGATGCATTTCGTATTCTGAAGCTACTAAGCGGAACCGCCCATACAGTGATTACAGGAGTAAACCTAAAAACACATAAGAAAGAAAAATCATTTGATCAACACACAGAAGTTCTTTTCTACCCTCTTAGTGATGAGGAAATAAAATACTATATAGAAGAGTTTAAACCATTTGATAAGGCAGGAGCGTATGGAATACAGGATTGGATTGGACTTTGTAAAGTAAACGGAATAAAAGGATCGTATTCAAATGTGATGGGACTTCCAATGGAAAGACTCTATCACGAATTAATGGATTTTACGAAGTAGAAACACAACCACTCCCCCTTCTGAATGACTTCAACAATCTTTAAACCGGCATTTAAATATTTTTCTTCGATGATCTCTCTATCGGTTTCAAGAATTCCAGACATTAAAAGAATAGCTCCATCTTTCAGAAGTCCACAAATACTATTCGCCTGATCAAGCAAAACACCTCTATTAATATTAGCCAGAATAAGCCCATACTCATCTTTACTCGCAGCATCTAAATCTCCTTGCTTTATAAGAACCCGTTCTACTCCATTCAAAGCAATATGTTCTTTCGAATTTTCTATTGAATTTATATCAATATCAATTGCTTCAACAGATTGCGCTCCCATCTTACTTGCTAGAATCCCTAAGATCCCTGTACCACAACCATAATCCAAGACGTCAATATTTTCAATCTTCAATTTTGCCATTTGCTGGATCATCATAAATGTAGTTTCATGGTGACCTGTTCCAAACGCCATTTTGGGACTTATTTCTATTTCATATGCATACCCTGGCTTCTTGGGATGGAAGTCTGCTCGTATGTAACAAAAATCGTCAATACTCACAGGATCAAAATTGGATTCCCAAACAGCATTCCAATTTATTTCTTGCAATAGTTCAAGCTCGTATTTGATGCCATATTTAACGGATAAACTATCCAGATTTGCCTTTAAGGTGTCCGACCATTTATCCTGATCTACATATGCAATTAGCGACTCCGTTTCGTAATACGAATCTATTTCAGTGTCAGAAAGTTCTGCTATAATGTTTTCATATAGCGTCTCTGGACAAGAAAAGATAATACTTAGGAAGGCCATTTATATGGCTTGTTTATTTTTGTGCTTAATAGTAGATGGTGCCACACCTATAACATCATCCAATTCAAATTCAGGGAAATTCGTTTGAATTCCCATCTTGACAATAGCTAGGTGATGAACAGCATGATCATAGGCGTACATGAGCTCTCGCCCAATGGAAGAACTTACCCTTTTCCTTGCAGTGGACTCATCAATATCAAACTCAGTAAGAACATCTATTAGGGTATCCTCATCTAACGTCATGACATGCTTGGAAAGGGTTAAAAAGTTAAGAGCAGCATTATGCGTATATCTTTCAATATCTGGATTCCTCTCCCTATCTGCATAATCCAATTCACCTTTTTCAAGGCTTTGAACAACAGAATTATAAAAATCGTAGATGTGTCGGACGTGTTGTCCTATTGAAGAACCCTCAAATAGACCCAATTGCCGAGTATACTGACCATCATTCATTCTTGAAAGGAGTTCACCTATCTGCCTGAAAATCAATTTACTACCTTGTCTGCAATCCATCCTATAACGTATGTTGATTAAATATATAATTTTATTATTTCAATCAACCATTTTCACTGCCTTTAATGTATTAAGCATTAGAGCGGTCACAGTCATAGGACCTACACCTCCTGGCACCGGAGTTATAAAACTTGCTTTTTTACTTACAGCATCAAAATCTACATCTCCAACCAACCTGTAGCCTCTCTTTTTAGTGGAATCTTCAACTCTATTAATCCCTACATCTATTATTACGACACCCTCTTTTACCATTTCCGCTTTTAAAAATTCTGGTATCCCAAGTGCTGCTATTATAATATCTGCCTTCTTTGTAAATTCTTCTAAGTTTTTAGTTCTACTATGTGTGAGACTTACTGTCGCATTTCCCACATTGGACTTCCTAGACAACAGGATTGAAATAGGAGTTCCTACAATATTACTTCGACCCATGACTACGATGTGCTTCCCATTCGTTTCTATGCCTGCACGTTCTAAGAGTAATAATATCCCATAAGGTGTAGCTGGCAGAAAACAATCTAAGCCCTGTGCCATCTTCCCAAAGTTATTTGGGTGAAAACCATCCACATCCTTTCGTGGATCTATCCTCATCGTAACTTTTATTGGGTCAATATGCCTTGGCAATGGAAGCTGAACAATAAACCCATCAACGTCATCATTTTGGTTTAAATTATCTACTATTTTCAATAACTCTTCCTCAGTGATAGATTCATCTTTACGAATGAGTGTGGATTCAAATCCCACTTCTTCGCATGATCGTACTTTATTCCTAACATAGGATTCACTTGCTGGATTTTCTCCAATGAGTACTGCAGCCAAATGTGGAATATTCTTCCCAGCTGCTTTTAATAGATCCACGTCCTTTGCAATTTCTAACTTGATTTCTTTGGACAGTGCTCTGCCATCTAATAATTCCACCTGATACAAATTTTATGAACAGCTAATGTAAGAATATTTAGAGTAGTTCTATCGACCTATATTATTCCATTTTATATTCCATTCATACAATAAAAAAAGGACCCACAAATGTGAGTCCTTTAGGTTCTATCATCACTACTTCTCTCTTATTTCTTTATAAACTTCTCGCTGTAATATACTTTTCCGCTAGTTACTACAGAAACATACATTCCTGCTGGTAAACTCTGAACATCAAAGTGCACAGTTCCATTTCCAGTGCGTTGTAGCATGCGCTTTCCTGCAGTATCAAATATCTCTATTGTAACATTCGCTTCACCAAGATCTGAGTAAATTAATGACTGCTCAGTGATATTGGATATCAATCCTCTACTATTATCAGTTGATATTTCTACAACTCTAATCTCTGAATTAAAAACCTCACCATTATTTTCATGCTTTTGAAGACGATAATAATACTTAGCACTTTCTAAATTCTCATCTGAATAATTGTAAGATGCACTTAAAGTGTTTTTTGCCAAACTTGTTCCTATTGTTGCCCACTCAGGACTATTCTCAGAAGACCTTTGAATATTATAATAACGAGCAGCTCCATATTCATTTGTTGTCCAATTAAGTTCAACTGAATTTTTTCCAAATTTTTGAGCCTTAAATTCAAGTAATTCTAAATCAAGACTAATTTGATTTTTATCAATTACTGGAATTTCAATCCATGCCTTTCTACAATCTCTTGAAATTGAAGACTTCAATACGGATTCCATTCCCCAAGCAGTAAGAACACCTTGATTACTATTATCAGAATTATCTATTATTTGCAAAGTCCATTCTCCTTGTATTTGTGTACTTAATACATCCGCTAATGGACTGATAGGAGCAACGGTTTGGTTCGTTGTCAGATTACAATCAACAGCTATTGTAGATGCATCAGAAAACATTAAATCTAAGTTTACTGCACCAGTACATAAATTATTAACTAAAGGAATTATTGTCCCGTTTGGATGAATTAAATTGACATTCACCTCCTCAAAAGAACTATGCTTAATTTGTACATATATTTCCAAATCACTTAATACTCCCGGATCAGTAATATAAATAGACTCCTCTAAAACATCAGTGCCCATACCAAATGGTACATTCATATTTTCATTCATTTCCGTAAACGGATATTCCATGACAGAAAGATCTTCCTCACATATCTCATATTCAATTCTATCTATTCCTACATATTCTAGATCTGGTAGATAAGTAAAATTTCCTGCTTGATCATACGTCATAACACCATGATCAGGTCCGTCTAATATCGTAATTTTCGTGTCATCATAATACCCGTAAAATAAATCATTGTACTTAAAGTTCCCGTTGAGTTCTTCGATATTACATACGCCAATTGTATTATTAAGCGCATTAGGGAAGTGTCTTCTACAAGCAATATTTTCATCTAAAACGTCAACAAATACACGCGACTCCGTACAGTCATCTCCTACACAAACTTCATAGCTAAATTCATCCTTTCCAGTAAAGTTTGAACTTGTGATATAACTGAATGTTCCATTCGAATTAAAAATCAAATTGCCATATTGCGCATCCGCAACTAAAGTATAGTTTACTGGTAATTCTGCTGTATTGACAATTACGTTATGTCTACTCAGCAGATAATTAACGAAACTTGTATTACTCGTAAATGTCAATCCAAAATCATTAATCAATGTGTAATTTTCTGGATCTGTTGGTAATTGGATCACATTGAGAGCAACTGTGGATTCTTCACAAATATTATTTGTAAGGTCACACACCTGATAAACAAAATAATCTTTACCTAAGTATCCCGCATTCTGTGTATAAACGAAATCACCGTTTGTTTCTAAATCCACTGAACCATCTGATGGCCCACTGATTAAAATCACATCAAAGTTGTTATTAGTTAGCGTACTGATAACATCATTTCTAAGCACATTGCCTGAAAAACTCACGCCATCAAATGTAAACACATCTACTAATGGAATGATAGATGCTGCTTGGACATTAATTTCAATAGTCGCAGACTTACATTCTCCAACATGATTACAAACCTCATAGACAATTTGATCTGCACCTAAGATTCCGCTGTTTGGCGTATAACTTAAGACATACGTAAAAGGATCCCAGATTGCAGTTCCCTCAATTGGCCCATCTACAATTTTAAATGTGCTAAAATCAATAGAAGGAATATCTATTAGATCATTATCAAAAGGGAAAATGGAAACGGATTGCTCCATTGTTGTACACGACATGTCATTTTGTAGTTCAAACTTCTGTCCTTGTACGGTAATTGTTGTGAATAATAAGAATAATCCAGGGGTTAATAGCTGAATAGCTTGTTTCAGTCTCTTTCTCATAATAAACGATTTTTGGTACTAGTAGCAAATATATTAAAAAAAACAGTAATATTTAAAATACTGAATATTAACTATTTATACTATCAAGAATAGTACCAAAGATATATCCTATCGCTATCCCAAGAATGGTTCCGCACAGAATATCAATAGGATAATGGACCCCTACATAGATTTGAGCAAATGCTATCACCCCAGCCCAAGCGAGAATGGGCCATCTAAACATGAACAAGTACCTAGAAAGCGAAATAAAGAGAAAAGTAGCAACTGCGAAGTGATTTGTCGCGTGTGAAGAAGTAAAACTATAGCCGGTACTGCAATGTACACGTTCTATAACAACATTTTCTAACTGAATCTCATTACAAGGCCTTACCCTTTTGACTGTTTTTTTAATAAGATTACTTGAGAGTTGGTCAGAACATATAACGGTCAGTGCAGCAAAGAGATAAAAATAGAGTCTATTTTCTTTGTAATTAAACCCTACAAATGCTAGAATGAATATGTAGAATGGTATCCAGATATATTTATTACGCGCCGGAGTCAAAATATAGTCAAAGACCGGATTACTCAATCCACTATTAATAAACTCGAACAATTGCATGTCATATTTAATGACATCAATGGACCATATAAACAAATCAACCATAATACTATTCTGTAACGAATATAGGAATAATACGCCTTCTTAAGCAGGCTTATTATTACATTTGCTAGCATAATCAAAACTAAAGAGAAAGTGGCATTAATTAAGACAATATCAGGCTTTAGAGGTACTATTGGTGGCGTACCCACATCGAATCTGACCCCATTAGATATCGTAAGTTGTACAGCAGCCTTTGGGCAATGGATATTAAGCTGCGATGTTCCAAAAAAGGTCATTATTGGCCGAGACGGACGCATTTCTGGAGATCTAGTAAGTGCCCTTTCTTGCAATACATTACTCGCTCTAGGAATTGATGTAGTTGATGTAGGCTTATCCACTACCCCTACAGTTGAAGTTATGGTTCCTAAACTTTCTGCAGGCGCAGGAATTATTTTTACTGCAAGTCATAACCCAAAAGAATGGAACGCCTTGAAATTCCTAAACCATAAAGGAGAATTTATTTCCGCTGAAATTGGTAAAACCATCCTTGAGTTAGAAGCTAAAAATGAATTTGTTTTTAGTGAAGTTGACAATATGGGATCCTACCAAAAATATGAAAACGCCATCGACGAACATATTGCTGACATTCTGAAACTGGAGTATCTGGATGTAAATAAAATACAAGAGAGCAAATTCCATGTCGTTGTTGATTGCATAAATTCAACAGGAGCAATATCTATACCACCGCTTCTTGATAAACTTGGATGTACATACGAACTTCTTAATGGCGAGATCAATGGTCAATTTGCGCATAATCCAGAACCTCTACCAGCACATCTTATTGAATTGTGTGACAAAGTAGGCAGAACGCACGCACACCTAGGTATTGTGGTAGACCCAGATGTAGACAGATTAGCATTTGTAGCTGATCATGGAGTGTTTTTTGGTGAAGAGAATACTCTAGTTGCTGTAGCGGATTTTGTTCTTTCAAAAAAGAAAGGAAATACCGTTTCTAACCTATCCTCAACAAGAGCGCTTTCTGACATAACAAAAAAACATGGCGGAGAATATTTTGCCTCGGCGGTGGGAGAAGTGAATGTTGTTAACAAAATGAAAGAATCTGATGCAGTTATAGGCGGTGAAGGAAATGGTGGGGTTATACTCCCTGATCTTCATTACGGTAGAGATGCACTTGTAGGTATTGCTCTCTTTCTCAATCTACTTGCAGAAAGAAATATATCCTGCTCTGAACTACTTAAAGAGTATCCAAAATATGAAATTCGAAAACACAAAATCCAACTAAATGATCAGATGGATCTTGACATGATCTTCGCTAAGTTAAAAGAGAAATACGCTGGAGAGCAAATAAATACAGTTGACGGACTCAAGATAGATATGAAAAATGGTTGGGTTCACTTGAGAAAATCAAATACTGAACCTATCTTAAGGGTATATTCAGAAAGTAGTTCAGCTGAAGAAGCTGATCAGCTAGCAGAAATGATAATTAACGATGTAAAAAGTCTTTGCTAAGATGGAAAACAAGATACAATCAGACACTCTAAGTACTCTTCAAGAGTACTTTTCAGAATTTAGAAATAAGATTATAGGTGTCGATCAGGAATTTGATTCACCCTATGGACGAAAGAAAATACTATATGCTGATTGGATTGCGAGTGGTCGTATGTATCAAGATATTGAGGACGTATTTCTGAATAAAATATATCCTTTCGTAGGAAACACCCATACTGAAACAACAATTACCGGATGTACAATGACCAAAGCTTACCATGAAGCTAAAGAGGTCATCAGAAAACATGTCAATGCAAATGATAATGATATTCTCATTTCATCCAATTCTGGAATGACAGGTGTAATCAATAAATTCCAGAGAATTTTAGGCATGCGCGTACATGAAAAATATTGTGATCATGTAAATATCAACGAGGATGATAGACCAATTGTATTTATCACCCACATGGAACATCACTCAAACCAAACTTCTTGGTTGGAAACAATTGCAGATGTAGAAATTATCAAACCAAATTCAGATGGACTTGTAGATTTGGCACATTTTGATAGTCTACTAGAAAAACATGCAAGTAGAAAGATAAAAATTGCAGCCATTACTTCTTGTTCAAATGTAACCGGAATCAGCACACCATATTATCAGATAGCTGAAAAAATCCACGCAGTTGACGGCTATTGCTTTGTAGACTTTGCATGTTCAGCACCCTACATTGACATAAACATGCATCCTGAAAACCCTGCACACAAACTGGATGCGATTTATTTTTCTCCACATAAGTTTTTAGGTGGCCCTTCAAGTACTGGCATCCTTGTGTTCTGCCAGAGCTTATATTCCAATAAAATTCCTGACAACCCAGGAGGAGGAACAGTAGACTGGACAAATCCTTGGGGCGAACACAAATATTACGATCAAATAGAAGCCAGAGAAGACGGTGGTACTCCTGCATTCTTACAGACGATTCGTGTTGCGCTGAGTATTCAGTTGAAAGAAAAAATGGGTACGGCAAATATTAAAGAGAGAGAAGACGAATTGATTGATATTCTTTGGGATGAATTGAACGCTGTTGAAAATGTAAATATCCTTGCTGCAAATGTAAAAGAAAGACTGGGTGTTATCTCTTTTTATATTGATGACCTTCATTACAACTTGGCAGTACAAATTCTTAATGACAGATATGGAATTCAAGTCAGAGGCGGATGCAGTTGTGCTGGAACCTATGGCCATTACCTACTGGAAGTATCGCAAGAGTTTTCTAAGAGCATTACAGAACAGATTAACATTGGTGATCTGACACATAAGCCTGGATGGGTAAGACTTTCTCTACACCCTACATTGACAAATGAAGAAGCACATATTATACTAGACGCCATAAAGAATCTTGCGGCAAATCATATAGAATGGGCGCAGGATTACGACTATAATTGTAAAACAAATGAGTTTACTCACAAACGCTTACCTCTTGACATGATGGCAATCGTGAATGATTGGTTTACATCAATTACTTAATGATTAGATACTATTTTGATTACGCTGCAACTACTCCTATCCTACCAGAGGTAAAAGAGAAAATGATTGCGGTCATGGAACACACCTATGGCAATCCTTCTTCCGTTCACTACCACGGTCGTACGGCGAAAGCAGAAGTGGAAGAAGCCAGAAAAATATGTGCAAAACTCTTGAGTGCGTCTTTAGGAGAAATATTTTTTACATCCGGGGCAACTGAGTCTAATACAATGGTGCTTAACAAATGTATTCAAGACCTAAACGTAACTACAATTATCAGTTCGCCCACAGAACATCATTGCATAACACACACCTTAGAGCACTTAAGTAAAACAGTTCAAGTTCTATATTTGCGTGTAGATGAAAACGGTAACATTGATCACGAGGAGTTAATCCAAAAAATTAAAGCTGCTGAAGGTAAATGTTTAGTCTCATTGATGCATGGCAACAATGAGATTGGCACTCTTCATGACATTGCAAAAATTGGGAGTATCTGCAAAGAGCATGGTGCATATTTAAATGTTGATGCTGCGCAAACCTATGGCAAAATACCTATTAACCTCCAGGAACTTAATGTTGATTTCCTAGCAGTGTCAGCACATAAAATTTATGGCCCTAAAGGCGTAGGACTCGTATACATAAATAATGATATTAAAATATCGCCCCTTTTTAATGGTGGCTCTCAAGAAAGAAACATGAGAGCGGGAACGGAGAATTTAATAAGTATTGCAGGTTTCGCAAAAGCTACTGAGTTAGCAATCTTAGAAATGGAAAATAGGGATTCTAAAATTAGAGAATTGAGAAGCTACCTGCTTAGCAATTTAGAAGCATCCATACCGGGGATTAAACTAAATGGTAACACAGATAAAAACTATCTACCCAATATAATTAGCATTCGCTTGCCTGAAACAAAAAAAACTGCAATGTTAATCTTCAATCTGGATATAGCGGGGATAAGTGCATCAGCGGGCAGTGCATGCAGTAGCGGCGTAGAACAAGCCTCACACGTACTAGAAGCTATTGCAAAAGATATTCCAGGCCAAAGCTTAAGAATATCTCTGTCGCACCTACATACTAATGAAGATATTGATTACTTAGTAGAAACACTTATTGGATTATGTAATTAGTATGAGTAAGCAAATCTCACATGAATTTTATATGCAGCGTTGTTTTGAATTAGCACAAATGGCGCATAAATCAACTAAGTCAAACCCTATGGTAGGTGCTGTACTTGTCTATGAGGATAAAATCATAGGAGAAGGATATCATAAGGAGTATGGTAAAAATCACGCTGAGATCAATGCTTTAGACTCAGTAAAAGCTGACAATAAAAAGTACATTTCTCAATCAAAACTGTATGTGAGTCTTGAACCCTGTTTTCATGAGGGAAAAACTCCTCCTTGTGTAGACGCAATTCTAAGAAATAACATCAAAGAAATTTATATTTCCTGTTTGGATCCATTTGAAAAAGTTGCTGGAAAAGGTGTAGGAAAATTAAGAGATAATGGAGCAAAAGTTACCATTGGAATTCTAGAAAAAGAAGGAAAGAATCTTATTCGAAAATTTATTGCAAATACCATTCAAAGACGACCATACGTAATCGTAAAATTTGCTCAATCCAAAGACGGATTTATAGGAAAGGAAGATAAAGAAGTTGAAATCAGTAATATATATTCAAGAACCTTATCTCACAAATGGAGATCAGAAGTAGATGGTATCATGATAGGAACGCAAACTGCCATCACAGATAATCCAAAACTTACAAACAGATTATATAATGGAGATTCCCCATTGAGAATTGTTTTAGATAGACAAGAAAGAATCCCAAAAACGCATGAGCTATTATCTGATAATTTACCAACCCTCATCTTCGCTTCTAAATCAAACTACGCAGTGCCGTCTCAAAAAAAAATTATCATACTGCAAGAATGGAATCTTACAAATATTATGGCTGAACTCTATAGATTAGAAATCTATTCCTTAATTGTAGAAGGAGGCGCACAACTCATACAATCATTTCTTAACACTCAGTCATGGGATGAATATCGAGTATTTACTGGCTCAAATAATCTGAATGACGGGATTAAGGCTCCTTTGCTACGAGCTCCCCTTTCCTACACATTTAAGCTTAAAGGGGACCAGATTACTTGTGGATATCCTAAATAGTTACGAAAAGCGTTAAATTTCATTTAAATCTATGTTAGAAAGGCATTATACGTTTGAATTTGATGTTTCAAAAGTGTTATTTTGTTTACGGAATTACATTAAATCTACTTAGAGATGATCATCAGATTAGCAACATTATTTCTTTTCCTTTTCGCATTCAGTGTGAGCGGTATATCACAAAATAGAGTGCAGTGGCTGACATGGGAGGAAGCGATGGAAAAAAACAAGGTGGAAAAGAAGAAATTTGTTATTGACATTTATACAGATTGGTGTGGATGGTGTAAGAAGATGGACAAGGCTACTTTTCAAAATGATAAGATTGCGAGGTACATTAACGAAAACTACTACGCCATCAAAATGGATGGAGAATCTAAGAAAGAAATCACTTTTAACGATAAGGTTTATAAATACCAAAAAAACGGGAAAAGAGGTTACCATGAATTACCTGCTGCATTAATGCAAGGAAGAATGAGCTACCCTACAGTTGTCTTTTTAGATGAGACTGCTAATATCATACAAGCTATTCCAGGGTTTCAAAATACACAGAATTTTGAATTGATCATGACATACTTTGCTGGGGATCATTATAAGAATACGCCTTGGCAAGCATACCAAAGAAGCTATCAATCTCAACTTGCTGTTCCCGTAAATTCAAATTAAATAGTTCCTTCTTTTTAAGCGAATATTCTCTTATTGCACCGCTGAAAATCGTTCGCCTCCACTAAGCCAATATGGATACCACACTAACAGGACTTTTGACACTTTAACATCCGTCCTTCTAGGCTTGATTTCTAGCTTAGAAATGTCATCGGCAAATGAGGCATATTTCTCTTTTATCTCTTCTAGCTTTTCATTCATCTCTTTTTTCATTTCGTCATAATCAAACTCTAGTTCCTTTAAATCCTCTTTGCTTTCTTCAATTTTCTCGCTCGCTCTTCTAGACATGCGTCTTTTTGACGTAACCGAACTAAAAGACCTACTCCTACGACCTCCAAATACAGCACCAAAAACAGTTGAAGCCACATTCAGCAATTCATCATTTCTACGATCTGTCTTTTCAGCTTCAGCTTCACTTAAATCTCTCTCTTCCTTACGTATCTTGTCTTCAATTCTATCCAACTTCTTTTCGTAGCTGTCTTGTAACTCATCTATATCCTCGTCTCTTAATTCTTTAGTCGCTGTCTCTATGCGCATAAGAAAGGAATTCACAGATTCTCCAGAAGCTCTTACTAACTTTAAATCTTTATGTTCTAAGACTTCAAATCTTTTTTCATCATACAACCAATTTGCAAATTCCTTTTCGACGGACTGAATTTCCTTCGCTGTGTTCATAGTTTCTGGAACATCTCCAAATTCCACAGCAATGTCATTTGAATGATCTGGCTTATCAAACAAAGACTTCTCCCAGTTTTCGACAGGAACTGCATCGCCCCAAGGCATTCTTCCAAATTCATCTGGAGCATGCGCTAAAACCGCAACATCTTCAACAGAGTCGACATCCCTTTTACTATCATTGAATCGCACCTTACCTATTGCCAAGACATGTGGCTCATACACCAAACTTTTTTCTGCACTTGGCCTCAGTCCAGCCTCCGACGGTGTTTTCCATACAGCAAAAAACCGTTGCTCAATGGAAGGATCAATTGAAGGTGGTGCTGCGGATGAAGCCCCTTCATTATTTGTAGAATTCATAGTATTAAGAACTGGAGTACTTGCACGCAGAGTTTTTGATGCAGTCTTTCTGTTCTCCATTAAGGTTTTAATTTGTGGCCTAGTCATAGGACCACTCAAATATGACATTACCCATCTCGTATTAAAAACAACTGGCTCATCTGCATGAACATTATGCAGTAAAAATTTTCTTAGTGACAAAGACGATATCAATTTATCAAAATCAATATCAGCAGAATTGCCTGACTCAGCAATTGCGCCGCTCAACCCATCTAGGACACGCGCCTTATCTCTTTCCGTTTGCATTTTACCTATAAACCAAGTACCTGCATTTGATAATCCCTTATAGTCAATGTCCACAGGGTTTTGTGTTACTAAGACTGCACCTAAACCAAAGGCCCTTCCTTGCTTCAAGATAGTCATAAGTGGCTTTTTAGAAGGTGGATTTGCTGTGGGAGGAAAGTATCCAAATATTTCGTCAAAATACACGAGGCTTCTTAAACTAGAGGTTCCTGATTGGCGTCGCATCCAAGAAACCAAGTTATTAAGAAGTAGCGTAACAAAAAACATACGTTCTGTATCAGAAAGATGTGCAATGTAAAAGATACTATGCCTTGGCTTCCCTTCTTCTGTAAAATACATCTTATCAATATCCAAATCATCGCCAGTCAACCAATTCCTAAACGCAGGCGAGGCGACTAGAGTATTAAAATCCATTGCAAGCTTAAAACGTTCCTTTTGCGGATAGAATGTCTCAAGATCAAAGACGCCTAATTTACTTAAGGGAGGTTCTTGGATACTCATGATCAATTTCGTGAGATCAAGATCTTCATTCTTTGACCAATAGTGTTCAAAAAGATTTGATAATAGAATTCCTTCCCTGCTGCGCACAGGATCATCGCTATTGCCTATCATTCCCAATAAGGCAGCAACTGTCCCTTGAATGCGTTCTCTTAAAATTTCCGCATGGGTCTCAAAGTCAATACCTGGAGCCGCAAAAGATCCCATGATATTAATAGGTACGCCTGCAGTTGAACCTGGAGTGTATATTGTAAACTCAGTTGTTTCTTTGAGCATTCTTATTCTTTCTGCACCCTGCCCCCACTCTGCTAAACCATTCTTCCACTTTTCTGCTGTATTCTTAGCATGTTCCTCTACACTTAATCCCTTTCTTGCCGCATCGTCTGCATTTATCCAAGGCATAAATTCTTCCGGGCTCAAGCCCTCAAACTGTAAAAGTAAATTAGTCATATCTCCTTTGGGATCAATGATTAATGCTGGCACTTTATCCATTGCAGCCTCTTCAAGTAAGCCTATACATAATCCAGTTTTTCCACTTCCTGTCATCCCTACGCAAACTGCATGTGTAGTAAGATCCCGCGCATCATAGTTAATGGCAATATCAGTTTGTACTTTATTTTCTAAATCATATTCTGCTCCTAAATAAAAAGAGCCTAATTTTTCTGAAGGTAAATTAACCATATCTGTGTTTGAATTCTATTTTGTAATTATTGGTAAATTTCGATTTCTACTATTTGTTCCCATGCTTTAAGCGGTCCTGAAATCTCTTTGAACTGAATTTCCATTTCGAAATGTCATATTGAGATTCAATTATTTCTTCTTCTTCATCATCTAAAAGCAAATCAAAAAAATCAAATCCCGTCTCAGTTTCAATCTCATCAATTGAGACGGCAAATTCTTTTAAATGGACACTAGATTTTGCATTTGGTATCCTGAATGCTATTGACTTAATTTCTGGTTTGCGTACATCAAGAAGTATTTTAAAAAACGCATCAGGTACCGCAACTTTGTTCTTCCCTATTTTACGGGGATTGGGATTTGTAAAAAGCGGACCACTGACCACAATTAATTCTTTGTCATCAAATGCCCAATCTCTAACATTCTCTTCTAACTCCTTCCATATTCCACTATTGCACTCTTTTAATTGCGGACTCATATTACTCATAAAAAAGCTCTCTTGCATCGCCTCTGTACTGAACGCCATGTCACCCGCTGGAGCCATGTGACCTCTTGTATAACCGGAATGCGAATAATCTTTATGAAATGCTGATTGGGTCTTGACATCATAATCAGGTTTAAATCGTTTTGCCCTCGGAACATTGGGCATTTTCAATTCGTCCCGTTTCAAAACATAGGCTACCCAGTCTGCTTGCTCATTTTTTTCGTTATAAGACAGACTATAATGCTTGTGATGTACTAGCTGCCCTTTAGAACCAGATGGAAGAAAAAACCTATCGCCCGACTCCGTAGTTATTGGACTTGTTTCTATATCAATAGATTCTCCAGAATAATGTGCTACTGTCCTATATAACATGAAGAGTAAAATGACCAAAAACACTACGAAGAAAACTGAACGGCCAATAAACCCTCCAAATCCGCGTTTTGATCTCCCTTTCCTTGTTTCGTGGTTCCTTCTGAATTCAGTCATAATCTTTATGAAAATATTTTTCGATTGGATAAAATTACTACCTTGAATCTTATTAGCATAATTTATATACATTGATAAGGCTTCTCATTACGTTTTTATTGATTTTTCCCCAACTATTGTGTGCCCAACGTGGCTATACACCCGCTAGAGGAGCAAAAAGCCTCAGCATGGGAGGATTAGTGTCTACTTCCACTTCCATTGATGCGATTCTTAATAATCAAGCAGGCCTTTACAAACTCACTGGATATGGGTTTATAGCAAGCGCAGAACAGCGTTTTCTTTTGAACGAACTAAGTACTATTTCTTTTGGCGCAGCTTACGGTAAGAAGAACTTGGGAAGTTTTGGTCTCCTTATCAGTAGTTTTGGAATAGATGAATATAAAGAACAAAAATTTGCTTTTGCTTACGCAAGAAAACTTTTAGACAAACTCAGCATTGGAGGACAGCTTGACTTTCTTTCTACGCGTATACTTGGGTATGGTAGTAGCAATAGTGTCACCTTTGAAATAGGGATACAATCCATGGTTACAAAAGAATTTACTCTTGGCTTCCATCTCTTTAGTCCTGGACAGGTAAGTCAAGGAACTGAAAGTAATATCCCTACAAGAATGAATGCCGGTTTTGCCTATCACCCTTCGAATAAACTCTTGATAGTACTTGAGGTAGAAAAAATTATAGATCTTGACTTTGCAGTACGAGGCGGAATTAGTTATGCCTTTGCAGATCAATTTATATTGAGAGCTGGTGCAAGCACGGGCGAAACAACATTCAGCTTTGGCCTAGCATATAAAATTCAGAATAGCTTATATTTTGATGGTGCGTTTAGTCAACATGAAGTACTGGGGATTACACCTGCTGCAAGTGTAAAATATTATAAAGAGAAATAGGAATGAAGATACTACTCGTTGCAGCAACTACTTTTGAGATTGCTTCCATTATAAAAGAACTTGAAGAAAAAGGATCTAAAAAATCATTCTTCGAATTTGAATATTTTGGTCACAACATATATCCCTTAGTCACAGGGATAGGAAGTATGAAAACTGCTTTTGCTATAGCCAGAATTTGTAACAATAAAGAATTTGATCTTGCAATCAATCTTGGTCTCGCAGGTACACTTCCAGGTTTTTACAAACCTGGAGATGTAGTAGAAATAATTGAAGATTGCTTCGCAGACTTAGGCGTAGAAGAACAATCTGGGAAATTCACAGACCTTTTTGAACTAGAGCTTGAGGATAAGAATACAACTCCATTTAAAAATGGAAAAATTCTCAACCATGATAAGATTTCTCAATTATTTATGACAGCAAAAGCGATCACTGTCAACACGACACATGGAAGCAAAAAGAGCATTGAACAACTCTTAACTAAATATAATTTTGAAGTAGAAAGCATGGAAGGGGCAGCCTTTTTCTATGCGTGCAAAATATTAGATATAGACTGCTATCAAATAAGAGCAATATCAAATTTAATAGAACCAAGAGATCGTGAAAACTGGGCCATAGGAGAAGCACTGAGCAGTTTGCACAGCGCCTTCTTTAAACTTATCGACTCTAATCTTGCTTAATAATCCTGTATAAGCGTTTCAAATTCTTATGATGTATTCTTATAAAATACGTACCTGATGGGTATGCGTAAAGACTCAATTGAGCTGTATACGTATCATTGTATTTTACCAATCTTGTATTCTGAAATTTCTTTCCTGTTTCGTCATATACTGATACTGGAAGAAAAAGCCCTGCATCTTGAATACCATTTGCATTTACCTGAAAAACACCTTCTGTAGGATTTGGGAAGATTTCTATTTCATAAGAAATATTTTCTTCATTAGAAGCAGAAACTATGTCTACATCCAC
>CALCMJ010000183.1 GCA_937967615.1 uncultured Saprospiraceae bacterium | reverse complement strand
ATGATCATGTGGAAAGTGTGGAGACTTCAGATTCATCGTTGGTTTTAAAAAGTGGTAATACTGTCCAGTTTGATAAGCTGATTCTTGCAACAGGATCCAAAAGCAACAAATTTGGATGGCCTGGTCAAGATTTAAAAGCTGTTTCAGGATTATACCATCTTCAAGATTTGGAGAATATGGAACAATACAGCAATGGACTGAAAAGAGCTGTTATTGTAGGTGGTGGTTTGATAGGCATAGAAATGGCAGAAATGTTTCATTCAAGACACATTGATGTTACCATGCTTGTAAGAGAAGAAACGTATTGGTCTAATGTGCTTCCAAGTGAAGAATCAAAACTGATAAGCCAACATATTTTAGATAAAAAAATTGATCTCCGTCTAGGAGTTAACTTGGAGCAAATAATAGATGATGGAACGGGCAAAGCATCTGCAGTCATTATAAAAGAAACCCAAGAAAAAATTGACTGTGGCTTTGTGGGACTAACGGCAGGTGTCAGCCCTAATATTGACTTTATAAAAGGAACAGAAATTGAAAGCAATAGAGGAATATTAGTTAATGAGCATTTAGAAACAAGCATTAAAAACATTTATGCCATTGGGGATTGTGCTGAACAGAGACACGCGCGCCCTGGACGAAGACCCATTGAAGCGATTTGGTATACAGGCAGAATGATGGGGGAAACTGTTGCACATAATATTTGCAAGCAAGCAAATTCTTATGATCCAGGAATTTGGTTTAACTCAGCTAAATTTTTTGAAATAGAGTACCAGGTTTATGGTGATGTACAAGCAAGTCCTCCAGAGGAACATATTTCTATCTTTTGGAAACACAAAGATGGAGATAAGAGTATAAGGATAATATACAATAAAGATGACTTAAGCATTTTAGGTTTTAATCTTTTAGGGGTGCGCTATAGACATGAAGTTTGTGAAAAATGGTTAAAAAATAAAACGCATATTGAAGAGGTTCTCAAAGATTTATCTCTGGCAAATTTTGATCCTGAATTTTACAAAGAATATGAGCAAGATGTACTTAGTATTTACAACCAACAAACTGGCAAAAACTTAAGCCTAAGGAAGAAAAGAAAACTGGATAGCGTTTTGAAATTTTTATCAACAAACTAATATGCATTTTATTCAAAAAATTGGCCTTTGTTTGTTTGTTATAGCACTTGCTATTTTTACGTTATTGCCTGGTCTTGGAAAGTTTACTTTAAGTACAGATTCATTAAAAACTAATTCAAAATTCCATACTGACGAAATTCTCATTCAAGCAGAAAAAGCAGGAGTTCTCAATAAGATATATAGTTCTAATATTTCCTTTAATAAAGACCTTAAAACTGTCTTTAAAAATGCACAGACTTCATTAAACGAGAAAGCGAGTGATGGTATCCCTGAGGGAATAAATGAATGGGATTATAAGTTGGGTGATTGGAATCTAAAAGACTATACTCTTAGTACAGTAAAGTCCTCTGGCAATGGGCCAGTTCAGAATAATTGGTTAATGATGTTCCTTCTGACATTTGGTTTAGCAATCTTAGGTGGCTTGCTTTTTATTCTTCCTAAGTTCAAAGAAATTCCGGGGATAAAAAATGATCAGATTTACCATACATCTGCAACAAGAGGTATCAAGTCTCCCCTCCGTAATAGCATCTTATATCTTACTATGGCAGGTATTATATTATATGGGGTATTTTATATGAATTCAGATTTTTTTTGGCCTATTTTGACCCTAGTAATTATTGGCATAATATTGTTCTTAGTTTTCAGAAAACAAGGTCATTCTGAATTAACACCTTCCAAGTCAGCTTCCCCTTCTGCTACTGGATGGCTGGGTATTGTTACTGGAGTTTATCTTATAGGTTTTTATATACTTTTATATTGGGCTCCCCATTATATTACAAACTGGATTTCATTAGTAGATCCTATCAGTATGAAATTAAGTGGTAATCCGGCAAGCCAATGGTTTTTATACGGATTCTTATACACTCTGATTGTCTTGGTCATGGGTATCCGCATGATCTCAAAATACAGGCATAACAAGTATCAAGTAGTAAGAACATTATCAGTGATTTTTTTTCAGACTGCCTTTGCATTTTTGATTCCAGAAATACTTGTTGGTTTAAATTACCCTTACTATGATTTCAAGAATATCTGGCCTTTGAATTACACCTTCTTTTTTGACTACAATCTCCAAAGTCTATTAGCATCAGGCAAGCTGGGCATATTTATGCTTGTATGGGGAATAGCTTTAATTTTAATTGCGGTTCCAGTTATTACTTACTTCTTAGGCAAGCGATGGTATTGCAGTTGGGTTTGTGGATGTGGAGGTCTAGCAGAAACTATGGGTGATCCATACAGACAACTTTCTGACAAAAGCCTCAGAGCATGGGGCATTGAACGGTATAGTATTCATACAGTTCTTGTATTTTCTGTTCTGATGACTATCATGGTACTTTACACCTTTTTTACAGGGAGTGAAAACGTACTTTGGCTTAGTTCAGGTAGTGTCAGAGCTTGGTACGGGTTCTTGATTGGAAGTGCATTTGCAGGAATTATTGGCACTGGGTTTTATCCTCTAATGGGAAATAGAATGTGGTGCAGATTTGGTTGTCCATTAGCAGCATACATTGGCTTAGTACAAAAATATAAATCACGTTTTAGAATAACAACAAATGGAGGGCAATGTATCTCTTGCGGTAATTGCTCCACCTATTGCGAGATGGGAATAGATGTCAGATGGTATGCACAGCGCGGACAAGATATCGTAAGGTCATCATGTGTAGGCTGTGGAATTTGTTCAGCTGTATGTCCTCGTGGTGTATTACGTTTAGAGAATGCATCTTCAGATGTTGCTGAAAGAGCACAAGTCCAACGAACCATACACATCAAAGAAGGGGATATACGTATATTATAGATTTATCAGATTTCAAGATCGTTTACAGTTTTAACTTATCTAGAATAAAAAAGTACATTCATAAAAAGGCTAAGTTTAAAATATTTCCTATTTTAGTTAAGTCTATTTAAGACAAAGAAGCATACTAAATACACCTTACTTTATGGGTCCTGTTTAACGACAGGACTTTTTATTTCTTGTCTAATTGCATTAAGGCCTCATTTTATTTGGTTTTTAACTGTTTTAGGACATTCTTTTCAATTTATCTTCTCTTAGGCAAAATGGGTTCTTTCTAATTAAAATTTTTGATTAAATTGAGATGATAAGTCTATCTAAAACAGTGATAATAACGGACAATATGAGACCACGGCGGACATGCGGCTTGTGTATTCTAATTAGCCTCCTAATACAAACTTTTGGGTTTGGCCAAGCTACATTAAAGGGTAAAGTAAATGATTCCAAATATGGTGATCCACTTATAGGTGCCAATGTGGTAGTCAAGGGAACAACTGAGGGCAATGTTACAGATTACGATGGATTGTTTGAAGTCAAAACGAATAGTGATTTTCCGCTTACACTTGTTGTATCATATTTGGGATATGTAGAAAAAGAAATTGCGGTAAACTCAGCAGATGAAAAATTGGACATAAAACTGGAAGAAAATACTATTACAATTAATGTTGTTGAAGTAAAAGCCAGTAGAATTTCTGATGAGGTAAAAAAATCTCCACTCACTATTGAATCCATGGATCTTCTTGCAGTAAAAGAAACACCTGCATCAAATTTTTATGAGGGCTTAGGCGCATTAAAAGGAGTAGATCTTACAACGGCAAGTTTAGGTTTTCAAGTTATCAACACCAGAGGATTTAATTCTACAAGCCCTGTGCGCTCTTTGCAAATTATTGATGGCGTAGACAATCAGGCCCCAGGTTTAAATTTCTCTTTAGGAAATTTCTTAGGATCTTCAGAACTAGATATACTTAAAGTGGATATGATCATTGGAGCAAGCTCAGCATTCTATGGTCCTAGTGCATTTAATGGAGTTGTGAGCATGCACACTAAGAATCCTTTTTTACATAAAGGGCTTTCTGCTTCCGTAAAAGTAGCCGAACGCAATCTTATAAAACCAGAATTTAGATGGGCGGATGCATTTAAGAATGGCGATGGAGATGCTTGGTTAGCCTACAAGCTGAACTTTTCTTATTTAAGAGCTGATGACTGGGAAGCAGATAATGAAGATGCTGTATATGAGACAACAAACCCTACAGGATTTCCAACCGGCTGGGATAAGGTGAATGTATACGGTGATGAATACAGCTCAAATTTGGACCTTAGTACTGGTACACCTTGGACAACAGCTGGATTAGAAATCTATCATAGACCTGGTTATGCAGAGAAGGATTTAGTAGACTATGATACACGTAATTTAAAAACCAATTTATCAGTCCATATCAGAACTTCTCCGGAAGATGGAATAGATTCGCCTGAACTCATACTTGCAAGCAATTACAGTAATGGTACAACGGTATATCAGGGAGATAATAGATTTAGCCTTAAGAACATCCAGTTTTTCCAAAATAGGATTGAGCTTCGAAAACGTGACAAATTTTTCCTCAGAGCATATATGACGCGTGATGATGCAGGAGATTCTTATGATCCTTATTTTACAGCATTGTTACTTCAGGAAAAATCAAAGTCGAATACACAATACGCAGTTGATTTTATAAATTATTGGCAAAAAGATATTGCTCCTCAAGTATTTGAAGCTGGCTATCCTAGCTTAGTGATAGGTCAGGCATATGATTACGAAAAGCGCGCCGCTTGGTTAGCAGATCCTGTGAATCAAGCATTAATGGCAGGATGGTATGCTGAAACGACGGCAATTGCGCAAAAGGGTGTTCCTGCTGATTTTACATTTGATTTTTTCGAGCCAGGAACCGCTAGTTTTGATGAGGAATTCAACAGAATAATATCTACTCCCTCAGGTGCATTAGAAGGAGGGACCAAGTTTATTGATAAATCTTCGCTTTATCATTTACATGGCGAGTATGACATAACTTCGATACAGTTTTTAGACTATATTA
>CALCMJ010000182.1 GCA_937967615.1 uncultured Saprospiraceae bacterium | reverse complement strand
CTCCAAACATTGACATGTTGGTTGTAAGAAAATCCAGTTTTGATGAAACAAATAATGGCACTTTTGGACATGAACTTGGTCACTTATTTTCATTGTCTCATCCTCATTATGGGTGGGAAGACGATCCTTACGATCCGCAGGTACATGGTGAAACAGTAACACTTACCTCTGTAGGCTCTAGCCAAAGTCCTAATGTTACTGTCGAGTTGATGAATGAACTAAACTGCAATACTGCAGGTGATAGAATATGTGACACTCCCCCAGATTATGGTTTTACTCAAAATGCGGGAGGAAGTTTCACTTGTCATAATCCTTGGGAAGGCACAGTTAAGGATAAAAATGGTGTGCTCATTTATTCTATTCCAAATACTATTATGGGATATAATGATTGCGATACAGTTATATTTACCCACGGCCAAGCCAACGCCATGCGAGCAGATTACGACAATAGAACCAACATAAATAAAACATACGAACCAGATACAACAGAGATCACTGAGATGATCGCAACAATAGAACCCACAGCATTTTCCACTCCAGCCTTTTACAATGAAGTTTTATTTTCATGGACTGCTGTAACAGGCGCGCATGCCTATAAGATTGTATTAAACGGAACTTCTGAATTTGAATTTGTAACAGAACAAACTGAGCTCCTAGTAACTGATCTTGCTCCTGAAGCTTCTTACACTTGGACCGTATTCCCTATAAACGAAATAGGATCTTGTCAAGATATTCCAGCAGGGACATTATTCTTTACTTCAGCAGATGAAGTATCAAGCACTAATGAGATTGATATCGTATCTAAGTTTAAGGTACATCCTAATCCAGTTCTTGATCAGAGTTTTACCATCTCGTTTGAATCAGAAAATAGTCTAGAAGCTAGCTTTTCAATATATGACCTAAGTGGTAAGTCAATTCTTGAGAATGTAAACGCAGACATTAAACAAGGAAAGAATACAATTCCTGTGCAATTAAATAATGCGCCTACTGGTTTATACAATTTAGTTATCAGGACTTCAAAAGGGATAATCGCAGAAAAGCTAGTGATTAAGTAGTCCAAAAAGAAAGAATGGTATAAAAGAGCTTACTGTTTAGTAGGCTCTTTTTTATTCATAAATATCCCTTGTTTCCTTAATCTATAATGAGCGAACTCTCCTCTTAAGGAAAGTTCTACTGCATAGTTCGGGTTTAATATGATATTTGCTTACTTTTGAGGCCCTTAGTACAAACACAACAATATGAATTTACACGAATATCAAGGAAAGGAATTATTAGCAAAATATGGTGTTGCAATCCAAAAAGGGATAGTTGCACACAATCTAGATGAGGCAAAAGCAGCATATAAGAAGGTTGCTGAAGATTCTGGCAGCAGTGTTGCCATCGTAAAAGCACAAATTCATGCTGGAGGAAGAGGAAAAGGTGGAGGAGTAAAACTCGTGAAAAATGCTGGTGAATTAGAAGAAGTAGCTGGAGGCATCTTAGGTATGATGTTAAAAACACCTCAGACGCCAGGTGGACTTGAAGGAGCCGGAAAACTAGTAAGGAAAGTTTTAATTGCCGAAGATTCTTACACACCAGAATTTGATCAGTGTAAAGAATTCTATATGTCTATAATGATGGACAGAACAGAAAAGAAAAACGTCATCATATATTCTACTGAGGGCGGAATGGATATTGAAGAGGTAGCAGAACATACTCCTGATCTTGTTCATAAAGAACATATAGATCCAATGTTAGGCTTACTCCCCTTTCAAACTCGGAAGATTGCTTTCAATTTAGGCTTGTCTGGACAGGCATTTAAAGACATGACAAAATTTATAGGTAAACTCTATGCTGCTTTTATAGGATCAGACGCATCCATGTTTGAAATAAATCCTGTAATAAAAACTGGGGACGACAGAATCATTGCTGTGGATTGCAAAGTTGCTTTAGATGAAAATGCACTTTTCAGACATCCAGAACTTGCTGAACAAAGAGATACGGATGAAGAAGACCCAACAGAGGTGGAGGCAAAAGAAGTAGGACTTAATTTTGTCAATCTAGATGGCAATGTTGGCTGTATGGTGAACGGTGCTGGTCTTGCAATGGCAACAATGGATATTATCAAACTTTCTGGTGGCTCCCCTGCTAACTTTTTGGATGTTGGAGGAACTGCTGATGCAGAACGTGTGGAGAAAGCGTTCAGGATAATCCTTAGAGATCCAAATGTAAAAGCAATCTTAATTAATATTTTTGGAGGGATTGTTAGATGTGATCGTGTTGCAAATGGTGTTGTAGAAGCATACAAAAACATAGGCGATATAAACGTTCCTATTATTGTAAGACTCCAAGGCACAAATGCAGATATTGCAAAGAAGATTATAGATGAAAGCGGACTAGAAGTACATTCTGCGGTATTGCTTAAAGAGGCTGCAGAACTTGTAGAGAAGCTTGTAGGATAATCCCAGTTTTAGATATATTTATTGAAGTTGTTTTCAATAACGCCTGCGTACATTTTATGTTCGCCATTAAACTCATGAATTGCAATCTTGAATTCATGCATTTCTATAATCTTATGTAACTGCATTTTCCTTTCATCGTTTAAATATTTATCCTTATTACCATAAAGCTGGATCAGCTTTTTCTGATTAAAAATCATTTTTTGTTCTGGGCTAAACTTAATATCCTCAGGCACCCATCCAGCATAGTTTATAAAGAGATCAAATTCTATATTCTCTCTCTGCAACCATCGCCAAATGGTAGTTCCCCCTTGAGAAAACCCAAATAGAATAACTTTAGCATCAGCTGGAATTTGTGAGTAGTATTTCTTATACACTAGCGACAAGTAATTAGAATAATCTTCTATTTCATCCAATCTATTTTTCTTTGTCATCCATGATGCTACTGGCCTTCCTGTAACCCCTTCCCAATAGAATTTAGACAAACCCTCTATTGAGATAAGAAAATGATCCTCATTTGCCCACTCCATCTTGCCAAGTAAGTTCTCAGCAAGCATACCATAGCCATGACACATTATCCAGAGGTACTTGCAAGACTTGACATCATTGCTATTTGTGTAATAGTGGGCTGTCTTTGAAACTTTTATTTGGTGTTCGATAAAATCCATAGCTAAAGAAATATTTAATAATGGCGAACAAGCTGATGCCACAATTGTTTAACTTGATATTATGGCAAATAACAAAGAGTACGCTATACATCCACAAACTATAATTCTTTATTTAATTCTCGGGGGAATTTCGATGTTGTTTCTAGGATTTACAATTGCCTATATGTATAATCGAATCCAATTTGGTTTGCAATCAGTAGCCTTACCAAATTTATTCTATTTCAATACTTTGCTATTAATCATATGTAGTTTACTACTTAAAAAAGCAAAGCTTGCGTATTTAGAGGATGACACAGGACTGTATCAAAAATTTCTTTGGGCTACATTTATTTGCACTATCCTATTTCTAATTTTACAAATCTTCGCTTGGATACAGTTAAGAGAAATGAATGTGGATAAGCTTGCAGGAAATATGACAACGTATTTATACACTTTATCAGGATTACACTTTGCACATGTTATTGCCGGCATACCATTTTTGTGTCATTTTATTTATGTAGCACATTATCGCATGAAAGAACCAGTGAGTGTATTGATATACTTCACTGATCCAGATAAAAAAAGGAGCTTAAATCTCTTGAGCACGTATTGGCATTATTTAGACTTGCTGTGGATCTTTTTGGTCCTATTTTTCTTATTGAATTATCTTATTTAAGAAGAATCCAATTATCTTTATAGTACAGAAAATCATAATATGTAACTGCAAATTGATTTTCAAGATTAGAAATAATACCTTTGTGCATCAATAGACAAGATCCATTTAAACATTCAACATGAAAAATTTATCTCATTTTATCCTTTTCTCTTTATTAATTATATTCCTTTCAGCATGCGGAAGTGACAAAGGACTCACTGTCCAAGGTACTATCGAAGATGCTCCAAATATGAATATCTTTTTTGACAAGACGGGGGCAGACCGTACTACGCAATCTTTAGAAAGCGTAGAATCAGGAACTGATGGGAGTTTTAAATTTAGGTTTCCAGATGGCCTAGAGGGAGGAACATACAGAGTGAGAGTGGGTGCAAGAACGGCAGAAATAATATTATTAGGTGGCGAAAAATCCATTAGCATAAATGGTAAGCTAGAGGATCTCAAAACATATAACTATGATGTCACTGGATCAGAAACGAGCGAGCAGTTTTCAAAAATTCTACAACAATACAATAATAAGGAGATCAACATTTTGCAATTGCAAACAATGATCACTAATGACTTGGACCCTTTGGTAGCCATGCCATTGGCAATCAAAGTTTTTCAAGATAGTCCTCAATATGCAAGCCTTCATAGATTAATATGCACTCGCCTTTCTGACAAATATCCAGATCTGGATTGCACCCAAACATATGAAGCATTAGTGCAACAACTGGAAGCACAGAATAAAAGAAATTCTAGAAATAAGTACAATGTAGAACTTGGTCAAATGGCTCCTGATATAGATTTACCTGGATTAAATGGAAAGAACAGAAAGCTATCTGATTTAAAAGGACAAATCGTTTTACTTGACTTTTGGGCTAGCTGGTGTGGACCTTGCAGAAAAGCAAATCCGCATGTTGTGAGTATCTATGAGAAATATAAAGACCAAGGGTTTACTGTGTATTCCGTTTCTTTAGATGGCTTAGACAATAGAACTAAAGGCAGACTGAATAACGACAAAAAACAAATAGACGCTAAACTTGCTGATTCCAAAAAACGTTGGTTAGCAGCAATTGAAAAAGATAAACTCGTATGGGATCATCATGTGTCTTCTCTTGAAAAATGGGACACACCCGCAACAAAAGATTATGGCGTTCGCAGTATTCCATCTACATTTCTAGTGGATCGTGATGGGAAAATTGCAGCATTGAACCCAAGAAATACATTGGAGCAAGAACTTCTGAAGATACTTTAGTCTAATCTGTACATTATGGCATTCCAGATGTATTCGTCAGAATTGCACAGACAATTCCACACGCTATCGCCGCATTTAATGACTCAGCTTGTCCTATTCTAGGGATAGAAATAGTTTGCGTAAGCTTGGATAAGACCTGTTCAGACATTCCCTTTCCTTCATTCCCAATGACTATTATTCCTGGACTGTACTCCCGTTTTTCAAATATACTAGTACCTTCCATTCCCGTCCCATAATATATCCTTGAAGGCAAATTTTCATGCATTTCTCCAAAGTCAGCAGTACACATATCCACGCGCAAGAAGCTGCCCATGGAAGATTGAATTACTTTAGGATTATAGAAATCAGCTGAGGATTTTGACCTAACAACTGATCTAATTCCAAACCAATCCGCAATCCTTAGTATACTACCAAGATTACCTGGATCTTGCACATCGTCTAAAAATATTGAAAACTCGTCCTGGATTAACGAATAATTAAGAGTTTCCGACTTCTTATTAGCAACTATTAAGACTTGATTTCCTGATCTTTGCTTAGATAGAGCAATTAATTCCTTTTCCTGAATACAAATGAGTTTGTCCCGATCTAGAATTATATCTTTGGACAAATTATCAATCCAACTTTGAGTAGCTATAATAAATTCTGTTTCAAAATTTGAATTTGAAATTATCTCTGAACATATTTTATCCCCTTCTGCAAGAAATTTGCCGTAGTTTTTACGAAATTTCGGAAGATATAATGAACGAACATATTTTTGAAGAGATATTGACCACTCTCGCATGGTTAAAGAGAAAATTAATTATGGAAAATCACATGAAGTCACAAGATACATGAGAGTAGGATATTTGCTAATATTATCGATAATAATTCTGTCTTCTTGCGGAACTTCAAAATATCTGAATGAAGACCAAACTCTGCTCACTAGGAATGAGATTATCTATTCTAAGGATAGTGATGTAAAAGATAAGACTTCTTTGAATCTGGAGCTTCAAAGTCTTATGGCTCAAAAACCAAACTCAAATTTTGCCTTGATCTTTCCTAGGGAATGGTACTATTTTAGACATTCAGACCCCGGAGACACAAGTTGGTATAACAACTGGGTACGAGAAAGTTTTGGTGAACCTCCTGCTTTTTACAAGGAGGAAGATGCAATAAAATCATCTGATGATATTGAAAAATTTCTTAGAAACATAAAAGGATATTTTAATGCAGAAGTAGATTATGAAGCACATAGTAGTGACCATAGAACCGTTGTTGATTACAATATAAACACAGGAAGAAGATATCAGATAAATTCTATACAGTACATTGGAACAGATGAGGAAGTACTCAGTGTAATTGAAGGAGTTAATTCTGAGACGGTACTCAAAAAGGGCATGCCGGTAAATGCCTACGATTTTGATTTAGAAAAAAACAGGATAGTTAGAGAACTCCAAAATCAAGGATATGTAAATTTTAATGACAAGTATCTGGAGGTAAAAGGAGATAGTAGTAATATGAATTATGGTATAGATTTTTACATAGATGTTAGAAATCCTACAAATACTGATTTTCATAAGAAATACACTATTAATGAAATAAACATTTACACCGATTTCAAAAATGGACAAGACACCTCAGTTCTTGAAACCTTAGTTTACAATGAAAAAAAATACAGAAGAGACGGTGCTGACTTCATTATAAAACCAAGTGCAATTGATGATGTCATTTTCATGGAAAAAGAGAGCCTGTATTCTCGTGACAATCGATATAAAACGCTTAGAAAACTTTCTGGCCTTGGTACTTATAAGTTTGTGAACATTGCACCATTTACAATACCTGGCAGAGACTCTCTTATCAATTACAACATATTTCTAACGCCTTATGAGAATAAATGGATAGCAGATGCTGGCTTAGATTTATTTTATTCCACTCTAAGTGCGGCAGCGAAACAACTCATAGGTTTTTCAGTTGGAGGCGCCTTACAAAATAGGAATACATTTGGAGGCGCAGAAAGAAATCGTCTATCTGCTGAACTTGCTTTTGAGTTTGAATTATTTAGAGAACAAGAAACGTCCCCACTAAACTTTAGGACGAATACTGTAAGTATAAGTTTGCAAGACAATTTAGAAATACCAAGATTTAAGGATTGGATAGGATCTGTTGGTTTATTAAATAATTTAGGAATATTAAAAGACTCATACTATCAAAGCATCAAAGAAGAAACTACAACGCAAATAGGCTTTGGATATAATTACCAAAAAATCATAGAAAACTACGATATTTCTAGATTTAATTTTAGCTATGGTTTTAGATATAAACCAAACAAACAATCCCAATTAGACATAAGGCAAATTGGTTTGGATTATTATATTTTTGATACAACTGAGAAATTTGATACAACTATTTTAAAGGACAACCCTTTATTGCGATTAAGTTTTGAAGACGTTCTCTTATCAGGTTTTCTACTCCGAGAAATCTCATTCCTAAAAGAATCTAATCCAAGTTTTGCCTCAAAGAACTCTTGGGCAGTGTATTCTTCAGCTGAATTTTCTGGATTAGAGTCAATGATTGCAAATGGAGTTAGGAATGCACTTTCTGAAAATGATTCAGCATTTAAGATAGGCAATGTTGCATTTGCTAATTTCATCAAATTACAATTGGATGGAAGATATTACAAGGGTATAAATCAAGGCTCCACTCTAGCGTTTAGACTTTTTACTGGGATTGTTATCCCCTATTATGATGATGTTGTTAATCCTTATATTTCCCAGTTTTATTCTGGAGGGCCTAACAGTATTCGTGCTTGGCAATCGCGTGAACTTGGTCCTGGAAGACATCTAGATAATAATGTAAATAGTATCTTTTTTCAAACAGGAGACTTAAAACTGGAATTTAATTTAGAATATAGATTTGATATATTCTGGATAATTGAAGGCGCCTTTTTCTTAGACGGAGGTAATGTCTGGACATTAAAAAATGATGTTGGAAGACCAGGCTCTCAATTTGGGAGAGGTTTTATTTCTGATATTGCCTTAGGTGGTGGCTATGGAATCCGGTGGGATTTGACATATTTTCATATTAGAGCTGATTTTGGTTACAAACTGCGGACTCCCTATCTAAACAATAATAATAGCCATTGGAATTTTAAATCCATCAAAGGTTTTGGGAATGCAAATTTTGCAGTGAACTATCCATTCTAACTTAGCCAATTCGAATTTTGAATTGAGTAGAAAATCATCAATTACTTAAACAAGGTTGCCCTACCATACTTTGAGCAAATAGGACATGCGTTAGGATCATGAGCTCTAGCTGGGCAGAATTCTCTTCCAAAAATTATAATCTGTAGATGAAGTTTATTCCAAGTCTCTTTAGGAAATAATTTCTTTAAATCCTTTTCCGTCTTCTCCACGTTTTTCCCTGTACTCAATTTCCATCTATATGCTAGCCTATGAATATGTGTGTCCACTGGAAAGGCAGGAATACCAAATGCCTGACTAATAACTACTGACGCCGTTTTATGTCCAACGCCTGGCAGCTCCTCCAATTCTGCAAGAGTTTTTGGCACTTCACCATTATGCTTGTCCACTAGAATTTTAGATAATCCTACAATGGCTTTTGATTTTCTAGGAGAAAGGCCACAGGGTCTGATGATCGCTTTAACCTTCTCTACGTCTTGCACCATCATGTCTTGGGGATTGTCTGCCAATGCAAATAAAGCAGGTGTCGTTTTATTTACTCTTACATCTGTACACTGTGCTGACAACAATACTGCGATTAATAAGGTATAAGGATCTTTGTGGTCTAAAAAAATAGGCGTCTTAGGGTAGATCTCCTGTAAAATTTTTGCTATATCATCTGCAACTTCTTGTTTAGTCATAAGGCTTGAAGGAAATTAATCGTGTCTACATTATCCGCAAAATCAAGAAATTCTGGTTTTTGTGCTTCACCAAATTTGAACGTGTTTGCATTCTCTAAATTTAATTGTGTTACAACGCATTGAATCTTTTCTGAATTTGACTTAATAAATTCCTGGACTTCTTCAATCTTCTCATAATACTGATAATGCAAACAAGAAATCCTGGAAGACAAGCTAGATGATTCTCGCATGACTAAAAAATCACTTATCAAATGGCTGTCTCGATTCAATAAATAAATTGCCGCATTGTAATCCAAATTATTTTTGTACTTATTATGAAACGCGATATCTCTATAATGCTCAAATGTCTTCATCAATTCAGCCAAAGGAAATTCCTTCGGAATAAATATTTTAGAAACATTCCTACAACCTAATCCAAAATAAGAGAAAATGTCTTTTCCAAGAAGTAATAATTCTTCTTCCGTTTCCTTCCCTGACAAAACACCCAACGCATTCCTATTCTTACGAATGATATTTGGGTATTTCCCAAAGTAGTATTCAAAATAGCGACTTGTATTGTCGCTCCCAGTTGCAATGACTGCGTCAAATGACTCTAACCTTTCTACAATTTCAAAATACTTTTCAGCATCCGGATATTTCTTCGTCAGCAAAGTAATACAGTGCGGAATAAGAACAGAATCTTTGTCAGAAAATTTAATAACTGCGATGTTCCCTGTTAAAAAACATGAAATGATATCATGGATACCTACAAGCGGAATGTTTCCTGCGGCAATAATACCTACCCTCTTCCCTTGACTCCTTTCCAATTTATCATACTTGGATTGTACGTCACGAAGAACTTGCTTTCCAAGATAATTTAAGGATACGGCATCAATTGCCTCAATGATATTTGAATCTGTGAACCATGGATTCTTTTGTTTTGCTTGCGCTATTATAGGAGCCCATACGTCCTCCTTAGGTCGCATCACTTCTCCTAAATACTCTAAAGCCTCTATGCGTTCTTTAAGAATCATAGTTCATTCCTCTTCCTTGTGCTCAAATAATTTCGCCATCGTGCTAACACAGCTTGGAACTCTTCTGGAAGTTCTGTATCAAACCTCATCTTTTCTTTGGTATGTGGATGTATAAATGCAAGTGTCTTCGCATGGAGTGCCTGTCTAGGCATCACTTTAAATGTATTAAAAACAAATTGTTTGTATTTACTAAACACAGTTCCCTTTATTATTTTATCCCCGCCATATTTTACATCATTAAATATGGGATGGTTTAATGACTGCATATGCACACGTATCTGATGTGTCCTTCCTGTTTCAAGTCTACATTCAATGAGGGAAACATAGTACATGTTTTCAATAAGGCTATAGTGCGTAGTGGCTTCTTTGCCTTCATCATTTTCTGGAAAGACATACATTTTATTTCTAAATCTTGGATGCCTACCTATATTCCCTTGTATTGTGTGTTCACCTGCATCTATATCACCCCAAACAAGCGCTTGGTATGTTCTCTCAATGCTGTGATCAAAAAACTGTTTGCCCAGATGGGTCATTGTGAACTCTTCTTTGGCAATCACCAATAGCCCTGAAGTGTCTTTATCAATTCTATGCACGAGGCCTGGTCTATCCAAAGAATTACCAGCCATAACTGGGATGTCTTTCTTGTCTAAATAAAACTTTAATCCATTTACCAATGTGCCAGACTTGTTTCCCGTACCTGGATGTACGACAAGACCAGCAGGTTTATGAATTACCATTAAGTATTCATCCTCATAGCGGATATCTAGTGGAATATCTTCTGGTATTAATTCCTCCGATTTACCAATATCTTTGGGAATAATCAAAACAATTTTATCCAAGGGTCTTACCTTATAGTTAGGCTTAACTTTTTTACCGTTTACTTTAATAGCCTCTGCATTTAATGAATTCTGAATTCTTGTTCTAGATACATTGGCTACCCTATCCATTAAGAACTTATCTATTCTAAGAAGTTCTTGTCCTGGATCAGCAATAATTTCTCTTTCAATATAAAGCGAATCTTCATCAGTTTTTTCTGTACCAGTATTTTCATTCATAATTAAAAGATTGCTATAAAGCCTAATTGAAACCTAAATATATCAGAGCTTGAACTTACACTCCTAAAGAAGTCTAGTGGATTTTCACTAATTATAGTATCGTCATTGCGTTTTACTAGATAAGAGGAGATCAAGCCTGGATGGAATAAAAGTTTTGTGTTGATTCCATATTGATTATAAACTGTTGTATGCAAGCCTACACCAATACCATACGCTAAAGATACATCAAAATCATTTACATCAAAACCTATGCTTTCCCCAAGAGTAAGAGATTGGCTACTTGTGTAGGAATAAAAAAAACGTGGGCCCATCATCACTTCAAAAAAGGGCTCAACTGGTCCAAAGAAAAAATCTGGATAATAGCGGAATAGTATATCAAGACCTATTTCTAAAGAATTTGCACTTTCACTAATCTCTTCAAACGTCAAATCATCTGTGTAAGTCGTATTCTCAGATCCTAGATTGAAAAAATGAATACCTCCACCCCAAAACAATGGCCCGTCAATCGTTCTTTCTCTCAAGACGTTGAGTGACATTCCAAATTTATTAGAATCTACATTCCTCCCAAACGCATTTACTGGGTTTACTAATTCAAGATTTGTCTCAATCACCCACAGTTTTCTCTGATAGGTCTCAATTTCCTCGATATCTTCTTGTGAAAAAATAAAGAGCGGAACTGTAAGAAAAAGAATAGATAAAAGTAATTTCATGTCTAACATAGCTATTTCACAAAGTTCATTAAATTGAACAAATAAACGTAACAATGACAAAGATATCCTTCTCTTCTCTATGTACCCATGAATTAGATGATAATAGGACTACAAAACCGCATGTTCTCCCCATATATGCGACTTCTTCTTTTGATTTTCAAAATCTTCAAGAAGGGATTGACATTTTTACTGGAGAGAAAAAAGGACACGTGTATAGTAGATATGGGAACCCAACCATTGATACTGTAGCAAAAAAGATTGCGGCTTTAGAAAATTACGGCCTTTCTGGGGAAGCGCAAGCATTCTTGTGCAGCACTGGAATGGCAGCGATTCACACTGCCTTACTTGCAGTTGCAAAAAGTGGCGATAAAATCCTTACACAAGGAAATTTATATGGAGGTACTACCGAATTATTTAATAAAGTATTCTCACAATTAGGAATTGAACCCATATTTACAAACCTACAATCTATTGCATCTGTAAAAGAAGCTTTGACGCAGCATCCTGATATCCGTCTTATGTATTGTGAAACTCCTGCAAATCCTACATTAGCTTGTATAGACCTTCAAGCTCTTGGAAATATTTGTAAAGAAAATAATTTAATTAGCATCATAGACAACACATTCGCCACACCTTATTTACAACAACCCCTATCCCATGGAATTGATATTATAATTCATTCAACAACCAAGTATTTGAACGGGCACGGTAATTCTATTTCAGGTGCAATCGTTTGTAAGAATGAAGAATTAAGTAAAACCATTTGGAACACATTAAAACTGACAGGAGGAACTTGTAATGCGTTTGATGCATGGTTACTCAACAATGGCATGAAGACACTCACACTCCGCATGGATAAACATTGTTCCAATGCATTGACAGTTGCTAAACGACTGGAATCCCATACTAAGGTGATAAAAGTAAATTATCCTGGTTTAGAATCTCACAATAGTTATGAAATTGCAAGTAAACAAATGCGTTTGTATGGTGGAATGATGAGTTTTGAGGTCAATGGAGGAATGGAAGCTGGTAAAACCGTAATGAATAATTTAAAATTCTGCACGCTTGCTCCCACTCTGGGAGATGTAGATAGTCTGATACTTCATCCAGCAAGCATGTCTCACCTTAAAGTGCCCAAAGAGCTCAGGCTGAGAAATGGAATCACGGATGGTCTTATCCGACTTTCAGTAGGCATTGAAGACCCTGAAGATATTTACTCAGATATTGAAGCTGCTTTAGAAAACGTTTAGGAATGCGAGTTGAAAGAATAGAATTTTATAAAGAGAAGTGGAAAGCGTCCCTTAAAGCACAGACGGAGTATTCAGAAATGTACAAATATGAATGTCTTGACAATTACAACAAATTCTGGGACTTAGAAGAATTAGAATTTGGACCAATGTTTGAAAAAAGTTTTGCCGGAAATATTACGCATGCATTATGGGATGGGAGTCACTACTCTCCACGGTCTATGATGATTGATTTTATAAAGGCGCAGAAAGAAATTGTACGTTCCTGTTTCAGAGATCTTTATAACGACTCCAATGATTTAGGACTGCGTATCAAACGCTTTTTACATCATTGTGATCAGATGTTAGCTGATATGCAAAGAAAAAGTGCAAAGTTTAGCACCCACTATCATGATTTGAAAATGATCAGCACGTACCTAGCATTTGAATACCCTGAAAAGTACTGCATCCTTGAAGCAGAAATTTTCATTTCCTTTCTTGAGAAGCTTGAAATGAAAAACCTACCGCAATCTTTTGAAGCTGAGCGACTAATAAAATTGACCCAAACAATACATAAGATTATCTCTAAGGATGATGCACTCGTGCAATTACATACTGACAGGACTAAAGGATTAAACCCAAGAGGTGTTTTTATGATCCATGATTTCACACATTTTGTTAATACGATATAATGAAACGAATTACACTTATTTCAGATACCCACAGTTACTTTGGTGAAGATGTTCTTGAACATTGCAGAGATGCAGACGAAATATGGCATGGAGGCGATTTTGGCTCAATGGACGTCATTGAAGCACTGCAAGAAATTGCTCCACTTAAGGGGGTTTATGGAAATATTGACTCTAAGAATATAAGAGCCGTCATGCCATTAAATTTAGAATTTGAATGCGAGGGCACTAAAATTTTTATGACACATATTGGTGGCTATCCGGGACGATACACGAAACGTGTTCATTCCCTTCTAAAGGAAATACAACCAGATGTTTACATTTGCGGCCATTCACATATTCTCAAAGTCATGCCGGACAAAGAATTGAATTTTCTGCACATAAATCCAGGAGCATGTGGACATATTGGATTTCACAAATTCAGAACGATAGTTAAATTTGAGGTAGCTAATGGGAAATTAGACAATATGAATGCTGTGGAACTAGGCTTAAGAGGTGCAATAGAAAAAACATTGACCTAACAAAAAAAAATGCCAGATGTCAAAGACACCCGGCACCATAATTACAACTAGAACACCTTAAATCTTAATCAACTAATATCATTTTCTTAGTCAATAGTTTATCTCCTGACTGCAATGAATACATGTATATTCCAACATTCAAATTCATTATAGTTTTATTTATTTCAATTGTGTTTACTCCTGTATTTGCTTGGATCATATCTGTATACACAACTTTACCAGACATATCTACTATACGGAATTCCAATACCTGAACCACATCATTGTAGAAGTCTATTATTGTTTCAGACTGGAATGGATTAGGTTTATTTTGACCTAGAACAAGACCTATTTGCTTATTAAGATCCTTGCCACGAACATCCAATTCTAATGTATGTTGCTCATACCCCTGGGAATAGTACTCCGAAGATATGTCTTTTCCTAATACTATATTGTCAGAAATCCAACCTTTTTTATTTGCAGTAAATGTTAAAACAATATCTTCGCTAGATACAATTGTCTCCTTACTCCAACTTATTCTCAAGCTTCCATTGTTGTCCATAGACCAGTTCGTTTCATTGAAACCATCAAGCTTTGAATTTATACCAGAAAGATTAAGTACTGAATTATCTATTAGCATTT
>CALCMJ010000181.1 GCA_937967615.1 uncultured Saprospiraceae bacterium | reverse complement strand
AAAAGTTAAAGCCTGAACAAGATTTGTCAATTACGATATTCAGTTGTTTAAAAAAGTAGCCGCCTTTTTCAAGATAAGTAGACTGTGTACCAGTCAAGAGTTCTATAATTTGTTTAGTGGGTTTTAGTAGGAAATCTAAAGTTTGTGTTTTTGAAATAGTGTATGCATATTTCAATACAATGAAAAGCAGACTTGCTATAAAATAGTAGACTATGTTTTTATTTGAGTTCACTCTGTTTTATTTGTAGTCTAGGAATTAAACGAATTTTACTAGGATTAGTTTTATTAAAAAACCCAGCATAAAGGTAGTTGCGCTATTGAGCGGAGTGCTACTGGTCAAGGATTCGTAGGGAATAAAATAGAATTCGTATTGCGTATGGAGGAGTGGGAAGATGCTTTTGCCTTTTCTCTTAAGGTTTTGTAAATGAGGACAATTGTTAATGATTATTTTTTACCCACATAGTTTTTTCTACACTTAGATATTTTGCTAATTGGTGGCCTTCGCTTTTCCATTTTCCGCTAAAGCCCCTAGGGAGGATAAAGAAGTCGCCAGTGTAGAACTTATGTTCTTTTTCTTGGGTATCCCATATAGTTATGGCTCCAGAGAGCACTTGAATCAATTGCTCATTCGTAGTGAGCTCCATTGTTTTTTCAGAGGGCGCTTCTGCATGTAAACTAATAGTAAGTTCAGTACCTTTTTGAAGAACCTTAGAATAGTATCCTTGGGCATCAAGCACAATAGCATTTCCTGATAACTGCGATTTACTAAAGAGTGTATGTTGTGGGTTTTCTTCTACATAAATAGAATCCGCGCGTTTCGTTGTGATTACAGAGAGCTCATAATGTAAATAGTTTCCTGCTTTGATTTCCCATTCGCCATCGTAGCCTCTGGGTGCAAAAAAGTAGTCTCCCGAATAAAACACCTGATTCGCTCCTAGATTTGGTTTAACAACAGCTTCGCCCTGGTACATGTATACGAATTCATCAAAGGGATAATCCGTGATCTTGTTATTCCAGTTTTCTGTGCTCACTACAAACACGCCAATGTCCTTCCCCCAATATAGATTCTTTTGATAGAAATCTTTTTCAGGCTCGTCCTTCAAATCAATTTTTTTTAAGTCGATACCAGAAAGCGCAGATTTGTCCACGAGAATGGGTTGGATTATTTTAGTTTCTTGGGCATTTATTGTAGAAGCACTTAGTAAAATACATGCTATAAACAGGCTGAGATTTTTCACTACTCTAATTTTAATTATTGCAATTGTTTAAAATGTACAGGCAGCATTAATTTACACTATTATTTCCAAGACTTCTCAAATACCAATTTCATTTTCTTCATCTTTTTGTAAAATTCTTCAGTATTGTCAATGCCAATGAAATCTACCTTAAGCGCCATCAATGTTGACCAAGTAATTTCAGTTTCATTTGTTTTCCAAAATCGCACTTTTTTATTTTTCTCATGAATGCGTTTTATGGTTGAAGCTAGCTTGGCGATTGTTTGTCTGCCTGGCCTTGTTTTACCATTCCATTTAGATATGTCCTCGAAGTTCATACTTATGAGGGGAGTATAAAATTTATAGTAGTCGTTTTCTAATTCTTCTATTCTACCATCAATATAAAAGAAGACAAAATCTTCGTTTTCAATAATTTCTTTTCTAGGGATTTCACCGCTCAAGAGAATTTGGATTTTCTTAGCTGGATTATTTTCTTGGGTTCTTATAAAGAAATGCTCTTCATACTTAAGAACGGTAGAATGCAGTTTATCCATCAATTCTTCAGAATAGAGTTTTATATCAACGAGCAATATTAGGGGATCTTGTCTAGATTGTATTTGTGCAAGCAGGGGAATTAGGTAGGAAGTTTCAAATAGAGGTTTACTGTCCATTTCTTCTATGTCATGCGTAATAACTATTTTGCTACCATGCATCGCTATATCCACTTCTAAAGAACTGAATCCAAACTTGAATGCATTTTCAATAGGTATATCATGCTTATAGTCATTATGGGAATGTGCAATAATGGGGTAATGGATTTGGGCATAGCTCAGAGAGGAGATTGACAAACAAAGAATGAGTATATAATCTATTTTTATTGTTTTCATTTCTTAATGACATGTAGCTTTATAAAGGTAAAGAAATGCAATAGGATTTATTGAATATATCATTTAGCGACTTACTTAAACATTTCTTAATCAAATTATTATTTAGGGCTTACTGCCATTTATGAAGATTGCATTGCATTCTTTATATTGGTGTATGAAATATTTATTAATCATAGTCGGTTTATTATACTCCTTAAATGGCTTTGCACAGAGATACCTTACAGATGATTTTCCAGTATTGGACTCAATAATTGGAAGTAGCTATGGTACGGCAATTGATTATGAATCTAATATTCAAGACTTGCTCTTTGATTTCTATGAGCCTTCAGGCGATATTCTTGAGAAGCGTCCACTTATAATGATGAATTATGAATGAAGAATGAAGAATTGTGAATGGAGAGAGAGCGGCATGTTCGAGTAATTAATTAAGACACTCAAGCTGAAAACCCACACGTAGTGCAAAACCCTTCCCTAAACAATGAAGAAGGACGGATGAATTAGTCTGAAAACCTTGAAACCACGTAACCAGTTCTTAACCGTGAAGTTCTTCCCTAACAGTTTCTTCTCTGTCAACTTCTGACGTTTGAGTAAGCTGTTTGTTTGCTTTATTACGTTGGTACTTTTGAAATTGTCTGAAGATCATGGGTCCAAACATCATCAACATTCTCATTACTCCTTTCATTATTAATTTTTTATGTGTACTGTTTAGACGGGGCTTCTGCTAATAAGTCTCAAAAGGGATGTTTTGGGGTCAATGGGCTTGTATGCTAAGTATAAGCATTCATCTCGGCTATGATTTCGTTTTGTCGTGTTAGTGTCATTTCCTCGTTATCAAAGTGATGTTTTAAGTCCATTAACTCTATCAATTTGTCTCCTTTAATTTGAATTAAGCGAGGATGATTTGGGTGGTCTTTGTTTAAACGGTTTTATGCAATGTCAATAAAATATTTATCTCGTATATCTCCTACTAATTTTGGACCCTCGTAGTAGATGCACTGAATAGAGCTGCGCAATTTTGCACATTTTTTTTCTAATACGTATTATTGATTTATAATGGTGTTTATTTTATCAACTAATATTGGTAGTCGTTCTGCTACTATAAAAGGATGCAGGTGACAAGATAATATTTCATCAGCTGATTTGTGGTCAATAATCTTTCTTAATTCCTCTCTTAAAAATGTAATAATTAAGGGGTCATCATTTGCGACTTCATCTACGATGTCTAGTCTATTGTTTAAGACGTAAATTATATCTTCAAAGTCATGGCTTGTGCGATAGTCTCTGCCACGACTCTTAAAGGCTTCAAATTTAGTGGCCAAAAAACAGGGTGCTGTCAAGATTTGTATTTCTTCATCGTCTATATTAACCCTTTGGATATTTTTGAATCCTATCTGATACCAAGGATTAGCAGGCCCCATATGACCATCTTCTGACGGCATAATGTCTACGGAGATCTTGTTATATGTATAACTACAAATAGAATGACCATCAGGATCAGGAAAGAAACCCAGTTGTCCCAATCGCTCTTGCAGCTTCGCCCATTGCCCATAGGTGTAAGATACACGGATCGTCATATCGATGTCGCTGGTAGGTCTGATCTCTCCTGCTGCTGGATCATCAGTATATAGACTAATGGTCGCTCCCCCTACAAAAACCATTTGCTCTTTGAGTTCTTTTAAGGCTCGTGCTACTTCTGAAACTAAAGCCAGGTTGATGGTTTTATTCTCCATCAATTATTCTTTTTTTAAGTTCCCCCAGTGCCAATGATCGTTCTCGCGCTCTACCCACTCTTACAGCATCTACTAATGCTAAAAGTGCATGTAACTCAGCATCTCGCAATGCTGCAAAAGGCACTGAGCTATACAGGGGTTTTATGCTTTGACCACGTACAGTTCCTTTAGCATATGGCCATACATAAGACTCTTTACTGATGATGATATCACTGAGTGGAGGTGCACTATGCGTAGTAGGCACACCACGTACTATAGCACCAGCTCTTTGTGGAAAGACATATTTTATTCCGTATTCTATGAAGTCCATGAAGGCTTGCTTCATCACTTTTTTGCCCTTCATGTCTATTAGCCCTGCAAATTTACATCGCCTAACTGCTTCACTCACCTCTGATTGGCTCATGCCGAGTGATACTGCCATGGGTAGCTGTGTCCAGGCATCATTTTTTAAGCGAATGATACCTAGTAAGAGCAGGATATCCTGCGGCTTCATTTGAGGGATAGTTGTATTCATAGTTAATATCGTATATCGCGATATGCAATAATACGGTATTTAATTCTTATTATCAAGTTATTATATGTAGTTATCTTGTATCGCGATACAAGATAATTTAAAATATTGACCGCAATTGTCTTGTATGTTACCGGGCGTTTGTTTTTAGCACTACTAATTCATCTGAGCTCAAAACTTCAAATTTTGAATGTTTAAATCCTTTTTTATCCCGTGTAATAATAAAATGAATTTTACCAACTTTGTTAGCACATTCATTTTGACTTGCATCCTCAAAGTCTTCGATTTTTGATTTAAGGGCATTTAAAAGTTCACTTTTTGAGATATCTTGAACTTGGACTCTTTTTAATATGGTTTCCAATGCTCGTTTTGAATCTTTTGATGAAGAGTATTTTTCAAGTATATAATAGCTTGTTAAGATTGAATTTGACGAAGTGTACAAGTTCCATTTTTTTAAATTTGAAATATTAAAAATTTCATATGCTGCATTTGAGAATGGCTTTCTATCCGCCAATAAGTCAATTATTATGTTTGTGTCCAAAAAGAGATTTAGTTTAGCCATGTTTAGCTTGTCTAATTTTTTTCACTTCGTCTTTTAATTTAAAATTCTTTGGAAGTTTAATTACTCCTCGTATGGAATCTAATTCGGTATCACCAAATTCGGGATTTGAAGATGTTATTTTATCTAAATATGACTCAATTAATTGTGAAAGACTTTGGTTAGAATTTTTGGCATAACGTTTTGCCTTTTCAATCACAGTCTTTTTAAGAGATAATGTTAGCTTAGTATTCATACGTAACTATTTATACAAAAATACGTATACAAGCTTTCAATTGCAAATTTTTAAAATATTTTTGACTATATCAAAGGATGAGGGCCGAAGTCACTTAATATCAATTACACTGAAGAAAACTGGCAATGGTGGATACTTTCCTTTCAACCAATATATATAAGCAATATTACACTAAAGATGTATTCTTAATAATTCAGTTCATTATTCTGTTGTGGAAAACCCTTGTCTTTTGAAGGTGGCTTTTGGAGAGCCGGGAATGGTCAAATTGATCTAAAACTCCTCTTGTATAAATAATAATAGCTTTTCCATATCAGCGACGAGTTCAGTTTTGGATGCCATGAAATGATTGTTCATCCAACTAAACCTCAATCGCTTTCCGCTAGCTGTATTAAGATATCCACTTAAGCAAAAATTATTACTTAGCGTGCCAGTTTTAGCCATTATGTTCAATTTCTCTAAGCCTTTAGGTAGAGTCCCAACATGCTCTCCTGATGGAAACCATTGTTTTATTTGTTCATTTGTAAGATGATTTTCCAGTTGATCCAAAATCCAAATCATCGATCTTGGACTTATTAGATTATAGCGAGATAATCCTGATCCATCTACCCATCTTGGTCTATCAGGGATAGACATAAATGGTTCCTCTTCTAATATTCTTTTAATTATCTTTTGAGTGTTTAATTCCATCTTCAGTTGGCTTCCTATGAGAAAGAGCAACTGCTCTGCCACGAAGTTGTCACTGATAAGCATAAGCGCTTTATACAGAGAATCACTATTCATCTGATATAAATTCTTATATGGATAGTCCATTGTATCACTAACATAGTGTATCTCTTTATCTAATAGTTGATTGAATAACGTTTTTAGGAAGCTTGAATCTTGGTAAAAAGGTATTTCGTATTCTCTTGCTTTTTTGGGTTGATGCAAAGGATTTATCGTTATCAGATTTGAATATTCATCTCTTGTCAAAAACTGCTTCGAAAGCGTATCAGTTTTTATATAATCCTTCATAAAAGTTGGGAAGACTATAATAGCGGTACTATCGGGATGGTAGGTAATTCGAGTTGCTTGACCAGCAATTGGGAAAGCGCTATTTTCCTTTTGATAATAGTAAGCGTAGTCATCCCAAGCCCAACCGGAGCCGAATCTACCAGTAGTCATATCAGAGTTATGGATGTAAATATTTTTATCGGTTTCATTTAGAAAGTAAAAAGCGACACTATCAACATCATTCTTAGTTAAGAAGCTGGGATCCCCTGTTCCTTTAATAACTAAACTATCTCCGTTCTCATAATACTGTAGTGCCGGTATAGAATCAGATAGGTAATACTGTGCAGCCAATAAAGTTAATAGCTTTGTATTGGAGGCAGGAGTAAAATATTTATCCTCATTCTGTGAGAATAATACCTGGTCAGATAGAGCGTCTACGACGATCAATCCAGAAAACAATTGATGATCGCGTTGGTATTGATAAAAAAGGTCTGTCAGAATTTCGCTTACGGAATTTGCACTGACATTAGATTTCTGCGCTTGACTTAGATGTCTTGTTTTACATGATTGTAATAAAGTAAAACAAACTATGACAAAGATTATCGTAAGGCGCATCTTATCTTTTTTTTAAAATGAACTTAAATCTATGGAGAATGATAATTTGTAATTTTGTCTGTTATTGAGATAATCGATACACTTCCTCTAAAGATAAAAATATTTTAAGTTTTGAAGAGAAAGGAACCTTTAGTAAAGAACATTTGAAATTATGTGAATCATTAAAGTGTTTTTTTAATTTACACATAGCGAATCTTTAATAGTAGCTTATGATTCTACAGTTGGATTTCAACTTTCAACCGAGAGGTTCTTAAGTGTACTTAGCAAGTCTCACAACGCTTAGCTTGAACGTCTAGATTGCAGCTGGCATGTAACGTTTTTCCTATACGCCGTCTTCTTGCTAATGCTCAACACTAAAGATAATAAGAAAAATGCTGCTAATGTTGACCTCTACTCTAAATAAAAACCGACAAAAGAATATGGTGTCATCTAGGTATTGTTATAAGATGTCCAAACGTACTAAAACATTTCAAATAGTTTTCATAACATTTATGCTCCTTTCATTAAGTAAGTAAAAAATACCATGTTTCGACTCCAAGAAGAACCTACTTTATTATTTATCAAAAGTAATTGCTCTGCTAAGACTGAATCTTCTAACGAGCCATTTATATTCCACATGTTGGCGGCGATTATCATTTGGGACATTCAAGCAATCGCGATGCATACACTTTGAATTTTATATATAATATGCATATTGCGTATTAATTGAATTTTGTTTATATTTGTTTATGAAAGTAAATCTAGTGAAGTGGATGAATG
>CALCMJ010000180.1 GCA_937967615.1 uncultured Saprospiraceae bacterium | reverse complement strand
ACCGTTATCGGTTGGGGCGGTGCTAATAGTATTTAAAGTAAAGGTGTATGCCGTCGTTCCCCCAGTAACTAAAATATCAAAACTTCCATCAGAGAATCCGTTACATGTTGCGTCACTTGAACCATCTATTGCGCAAACAAGTGCATCCGGTTCTGAAATTGTTACAACTGAACATGTGCTTATGCACATATTCGCATCCGTAATTTCTACTGTATACATTCCCGCAGCAAGTCCGTCAAAAGTAAATGATCCTCCACCGTTATCTGTTGGAGTAGTACTCACAGTATTTAAAGTAAACGTATATACTGTTGTTCCACCAGTAACTAAAATATCAAAAGCTCCATCTGTGAATCCGTTACAAGTTGCATCGCTTGAACCATCAAGTGCGCAAACAAGTGCATCTGGTTCTGCAATAGTAACAACTGAACAAGTGCTTATGCACATATTGGCATCCATAATTTCAACTGTATACATGCCTGCTAGCAAGCCATCGAAAGTAAAAGATCCACCTCCATTGTCAGTAGGTATTGTAGCAACTGTATTTAAGTTAAATGTATATCCAGGAGTTCCTCCCACAACTGTCAAATCTATGCTGCCATCAGCGAAGCCAAAACAACTCGCATCAGAAAAATCATCAATCGCACAAGCAACAGTGCTTGGTTCACTTAATGATGCTGATGCAAGGCTTGTACAACCATTTACATCTGTTACTGTTAAAGAAAATGTGCCTGGACTTAAGCCAGTGATAGTATATGTATTTCCTTCATCTATCGCTGTTCCAGATTGCGCAATGCCATCATCCCATTCATAATCATAATTTAATGATGTTCCAGTAACTGTGATGTCTATTGTGCCATCACTGACTCCCGCACAAGTTGCATCACTACCCACAGCGTCTATTAACGAGATTTCTACATCATTCACTATTATGTTTAATGTGTCAGCATAGGGTTGGCAATACGAAATGTCTGCATCGTCCTGCACCTCTACAATATATTGTCCTTCTAATGTGGCTGGGATGGATAGGGCTGTGTTTACATCGCCCACGATGACCGAATTATCTGGTAAGGTCCAAGTGATAATGAAGCCAGTACCTGAGCCACCCACAGGTGCATTTTGCAAGGCTATAACCTCATCGATAGGCTCTCCATCACATAATAATATATCTGGTCCCAAGCCAGAGAAAACTATAGGCGGATAAACGTCAACAAAAAATTCTTCACAGAAAGTCACTTCACCAAAACATTCCAAGCCAAATTCATCCAGTACAGGCATGCCACAAACTTCATAAGTAAATCTTGTAATTACACTTACAGTAGGGGGATTGAAAATTAACATAGAACAATCTGTACAAGACAATGCGCTTATAGCACCTGGGGGAGATACTTCAGTGATCTCTATAGTTGTTTCGTCAAGACCAACTATTTCTATTGGAACCTCACAACTTGATCCAGGTGTCACTAAACGGGTAATGCTATCAGCCATTACTGTCAAAAGAGGAATGGATTCTATAGTTATCGCATCTTCATTTGCACCTGGCTTGCATATAAATATCTCATAAGTATTTCCACCTTCTAAACAAATAGGAGTTGTAATTTCTTGTATGCCATTATCTAGACATGAAATGTCACCTGAACTACCACCAGATCCTCCATTACAATCTACATCTACGGGATTGCTAAAAGCACCATCTACGGGACCAGCAAATGGAAAATACATGGTACAGGTTGCATCCAATGTATCCGTGTTCAAAACATAGACATATTGAGATCCAAAACCAGCTGCTCCGTCAACTACAATGTTTAAACCAGCAGAGTTGTCATCCAGTGTGATCATGAGTTCAAAACAACGTTCAGTTGTATTTTGTGGCATGCTGCTGTTATCTGCAGCACCACAGCAAAGTCCTCCTCGCTCAAAGCCATCTTCAAATAAGAAGATACCTTCCGGAAATCCAGTCATATCTATTTCTAAATAGGGGGTATCTTCTTCACAATATCCTGTTGGGTCGCAATTGTATGGACCTGATTGGACAACAGCTGTTTCGCAGCCTGTTCCCTGAACTACTATGTTGTGCGAATCTCCATCTAAAAAGGGACCAAATAAAACATTCGTTTCACCAGTGAGTGTAATGCTGACTGTAGGTGTATTTCCATCAAGATCAACAATGGAATAAGTTCCAGTGCCACTGAGAGTAACATTTACAAAATATTCGTCTGGATTGACGATGGTTCCAGAACTTATTTCATTGCAGAAATATCCGTAACTCTCTAATACGAGCTCAGGACAATCTTGAGAAAATAAATGCGTGGATATGAGGGTGGAGCATATAAGCGCTGCACCCACACAAAGGAGTTTGGATGTATTCATAATGATTTCTATTGCTAAATAAAAGTATATCCTAAAATCAAGGAACTTGTTACCCTGTTTTTAGAATTTGTTCTATTTAAATATAAACTCATTTTTCTAAAAATCCAACTTGAGTTAGTGAATGGCAAACATATTAGAATAAAGGTATATATGGTTTATACCTATAAAGTTTAGATAAATCCTATTAAGTGAAACATTATATACAGATTGTTCGGTTTTTAGAACTTAAATCAAGAATCTAAAAACATACCCTCTAAAGGTTAAAAAAAAAATTGTGGAGCTGCCGGGAGTCGAACCCGGGTCCAGACAAAGCTCCAATATACTTTCTACATGCTTAGCTTGTTCTTGGATTTTCGTCATCAGGCAGCTGTACAAGCAAGCAACCATCAGCTTATCTTCTTAATCTTAAAGAGTACTCAAAGCATTTACTCTAGCAACCTGAGTGTCAGCGCGAAGCATAACGGTCATTATACACAAAGATAGTTTATCAGATATCCGCTATCGAGTGCAAAAAGCTAAGCTAATTCTAAATTAGGCAGCTAATGCGAATCTGTTGTCGCCAATTAATATTGTAATCACTATTTGTTAAAGGAGTAATTGATCACTGCTCCTGCATGCTTACATATCGGGAATCTCTCCTGTCGATACCATGTCAGCCCCTGTTATGTGTAATTTCTTCCGCCTTTGCAGAAGGTATTTCTCTTAACGAAGCCAAAACTAAGAATGTTCCTTGATATATTCATTTTTCAGCTTTCTTCTAAATCCAATTTATTCATTTAATGCTAAGTGCTCACGAAGACTCTTTATTCAAACCCACACTACAAAAACCTTACACACCTTATACAGAGCACCTATAATGCTCAACTTTTTTCTAAATTTTTTGTTAATATTTTAATATATACGGTGACCATGCAGCAGTTCGAGGCATATACAGATATATAATAGTAAGAACCGAATGATAAAGAATCCTAACCGATTAAAGAGTAACCAATAAATGTTTCAATTATGATTAGTATAAGTTTTACAATCGCATTCATTCTTCTCTGGGCAGCTGCTCAAACTATTGGCCTTGAGGAAAATGATCTTTTACCAAACGCTTAATAAGATTAAGCCAAGTAAATGTTGTTCAATACAGGCCAGCGAAGTTTATTATTTCGCTGGCTTTTTTTAATATCAGTTTCATCTGTATTTTTTTGAGCTTATCGCAGCTCCAACTCATCAATAAAAATCCAAGAAGGTAGACCAGAAGCATTATGCCACTCTGGCGCAGAAAGATGGTTTTTGGCTTTGATTTTTAAGTAACGAATTGTTCTTGGTGCACCTTTAAAGTCAAAATATTTAATGTCATTGATCTTACTTTGCTTATTTAGGACATTATCATTTTTAATTACGGTAATAGATTCATATTTTATTCCGTCCATTGACCCCAAATATTCTACCTCAGTAGGAAAGAAAACAATATGATTTGTCACTTGTAAGAAAGCTGATGAAATCTCTGAAATCTTTATGTCTTTTTCTAAGTCCATCACTGCCTCCAGATGATTCCCCTCAAATCCTAACCAATTTGAAAAGAAACTGCTGCCACCATAAGCACCATCTGTTAATACTTGAGGATCTTCTTTCGCATATTTTTTAGGCTTTGTGAGCAGACTGACTTTCTTGTTCAAAGCCAAGTTTACTTTTCCTGCCCTTCTTAATGTTCTCTTGTATTGATCCAGATATTCTTTTACCGTAAATCGCATTTCGTTCATCGCTGTAATATCCGCACGTTTACATGTAAGTTCAAACGCACTTATTTTCCGTGCTAGCGGATTTGTAGGATCAGCTATTGCATTTCGTAAGTTCTTTTTTGCAAATTCTAAACTGGCATAATCTACACTTAAGCGAGCCGTCTTGACACGTACGAGAACTTCAGGTTTATTTTTTACAGCAAGTTCAGCTTTATCATAAAGCGTATTGTATTTTTCTAAATTCTCTTGACTTAGAAAGCTATGAAACCCCTGAGAAGGATCCCCGTATAGAAATAAAAAGAAATTTGGATCTTCCGCTAACGCAGCATGTATTTCTCTTATATAAGAATCAACAAATGGTGCTGCATTTTCATAGTAATGCTTGAGAAAATCTTGTTTGATAGAATCTGCATTTGCATTAGGATTCCAAAGTAGCCTAGCAGTCAAATAAGACCTTAATTCAAATAATTCACTCGGATTATTGCTATGCTGTTCAAATATCCATTTTGCATTATTTTCTTTGAACAATTTTATGTTGGGATGAATAGTATGTAGGTTAGGAAAGGGAGCAAGAAAATTTGTAAACTGTGTTGTGTAGTCCCATATTCTAATGTTGTCCGTAAGTTTTCCCCAAGCAATTAAATCTTCTGTGAAATCTTTGCATTTTTCTACAATGGGCGCACTCCTGTCGCATTCAATAGAACAAAGTGTGATAAGAACATTCTTTTCAGGAATAATATGTTTTGGAGCCTTACGCGTGTATTGGTAGGCGAGGGTAGAGATTTGTGTATTGGGAAACGCTTTAGCAATTCTATTCACAAAATAAATCATGGATCCTGATGCGGATTCTTCTTTCTTGTGGATTTCTTCACAAGATTCACATTGGCAATAAAGGGTGTTGTCATCTTGGCTAACAGAGATAACATCTGACTGAGGACTTTCTTTTAAAAATTGTGCAACAGAATCTCTGACTATCTGGAAAACAGTTTCATTTGTTAGGCAAAGCTGTGTTGACCTTCTTTTTCCATTTCTTAACGCATAGTACTCTGGATGTTCTTCTAGAAAATTTTCTGCAGGTAAAAAATGTTGAAACGTATGTACTCTTGCTTTAGGAACATATCTCGGAAAAGCTAGATCAGTCACTTTGTGTTTAGCTGCGAATTCAGGATTTTTGTAAAACAAACGGGAATGCACTGTACGTGTGGTAATATCTGGTGTATATTCATAACTACATCCCGCTATTGAAAAAACATCTTGCTTTGGAATGACTTCCACATCAGGACTCAAGAATTTGCATCCTAATTCGTTTTCAAGAAAACTATATACTGCATAGAGCGTGGATTGAGGACTTCCACCGCGGATAAATAAATTTTCATCTTCAGAATAATATTGAATCCTATGCGGATGTCCACTAGCGTTTCTAAATAGACCAATAAAGACTTTCATATCACTAGCAGTGTCTCCAAAAATGAGCTTGTAATACTTTTTAAATTCATCTGCAGCTTTAATTTCTAACGGGTCTGCATTAGGAGGCGTAAAGACAAACGGTTTAGAAATTACTTTTTCTAGATCCTGTGCTTGTACCTCTTCTTCCATTTGCGCTTCTATTTTCTTAGAACAAGAAAACAGACTAAAGCATAAAATTGCGCAGAAAGAACGAATTATGATATATCTCATTATTGTATAGTTAATTCATCTACAAACAACCAAGCTTTGCCACCTTTATTCGAATGCCATTCTGGAAGGGATGTGATATTATTCAAGTGGATTTTTACATATCGAGATTTGATCTTTTCTAAATCAATAGTTACCCTGACCAGTTTTTTAGAGTTCATATCCTTGATTTCATCAAGCTCTAACCTGCCATGGTCATGATAATCTACATTGTTATCAGAAAATGAGTAGGTGATTGCACTGGGTAAAAGTATCCATGAAGAAGCATCTTGCAACAATCCTATTTTTAATGAATGCATGTTTTGCTTTTCTCCTAAATCTATAGTTGCGATGCAGTCATTCGACTCAAAACCTAACCACCTCCCATCATTAAAATATCTACTGCCACAAAATTCATCAATCAGAGCATTTGCTCCACCTACATTATATTTTTGACTAGGAGGGTAGATCAGTTGTATTTTTTTTCCTTTCGCAAGAGAGACAATATTTTTAGATTTAGCTGGAATGTCATCCTCATCTGCATACTCCCATTTTAAATAATCTTGTTTTAATTCTGCAAGTTTTTCTGGGTGTTCTCTAGCAAAGTTTTTTCGTTCAGTAGGGTCGTGATCAAGATTGGATAAAAAGAGTAAGTCTTGATTTGGGTCAATGCTTCCTTTATTTTCAGGATCATTGGGTAAGCCAAGTAATTTCCAAGGTCCTTTGCGGATGGCCCATCGCACACCTTGTTTCCAGCGAATCATTTCGTGTTCCGTTAAGGCATTTTCGTTTTCTACTATAAGGCGTAAACTTTTACCTTCAATGCCATGTGTTTCTATTTCACAGTAATCTGCGATAGTGGCAAACCAATCCATACTCACTGCAACTTGATCTCGAACCTGTGATGGAGCAATATTGTTTTTCCAAGATAGAATTGCCGGGACTCGAATACCTCCTTCAAACAAACTTGTTTTTGCTCCTCTATATATTCCTGCACTGCCGCCCCCGTAAAAGGCACGCTCTTCTACAGAATGTCCATGATCAGACTGGAATATAATAATTGTGTTTTCAAGAAGATTTTCTCTTTCTAGTGTCTTCACTAATTGTCCAATGCGTTCATCAATTGTAGAAATACATGCAGCATAATCTTTTCTAGGGTGACTTAGATCTTTGTAATGCTCTCTCCATTTGTTATCCGCTTGTAATGGGTAATGAGGAAGGTTGATAGCATAGTATAAAAAGAACGCTTGGGTACGATTCGCCTCAATAAAACTATCTGCCTTATCAGCCATTAGATCCTGAAAATATTCACCATCATAAAATACTTCTTTCCCATTTTCATATAAGTCATGTCTGTTAGGACCATTCCAATAAAAGAAATGTGAATAGTTATCAATACAGCCTCCCATATGTCCAAAAGAATAATCAAAACCCTGACCCAAAGGCATGGTCTCTGGACTAAAACCCAAATGCCATTTGCCTACATGCCCTGTAGCATAACCAGCGCCTTTCATCGTCTCAGCAATTGTAATTTGTTCTGTGGGCATTCCTTTACCGCCAGGAATAGATGAGGTGTTTGCAGGAAGACCTGCGGCATGCGGATTTAGGCCTGTAAGTAGGGCAGCCCTTGAGGGCGAACAAATAGGAGCACCGGCATAGAACTGGGTAAACTTAACACCCGACTCTGCTAAGGCATCTAAGTTAGGAGTGTAAAGATCATCTGCGCCAAAGCTGTTTAAGTCAATTGTGCCTTGATCATCTGTCATGATTAAAATAACATTGGGCTTGCCTTGCCCAAATGATACAGTCAAAGTCATTATGAAGATGACTAAACATAAATTTGCTTTGGAAAGTATTTTACACAACATATTGTACAATAAATTAATTAACGAAGCTTGTCTTTCCGTCTCAATAGCGTATTCTGTTCAATATAACAAAGAATTATTTTGCCAATGGTAAAACCTTCTTATTTTGCGCCATGCTTTCTAAAAAGGCCCAGATATTTATTGCTGCAGCAAAACTTTTCAGAGAAAAGGGATATGTCGCTACCTCTATGCAAGACATTGCAGATGGGATGGACATGAAAGCAGCCAGCTTGTACAATCATATAGAGTCTAAGCAAGAATTGTTACGCACGATCTTATTGGATGTAGCAAATGACTTTATTGGAGGTATGAAGGAGATTAAAAATTCATCGCTTTCAAGTAAAGACAAGCTTAGGAAAATTATTAATCTGCATGTAAAGCTTACAACTGAGAATCCAGATAATATGGCCTTATTGATTGGAGATTGGACGCATCTTGAAGAAAAATATAAAAAGGATTATTTAAAGTTGCGCGACAGTTACGAAAATGACTTCAGAAAAATTTTAAAACAATGCATGAAGGACGGGTACATCAAAAACGTGAATCTTGAACTTGCCTTGTTTTCTATCCTGTCCACTCTGAGATGGACGTATAGTTGGTATTCTAAACAGAAAAATTTGAGTGCAATTGACCTTGAGGCTGACCTGTATAAATGTTTAGTAGAAGGGCTTGAGTTAGGGTAGAACGCATGCCTCAATTCGGGTTGACAATAAAAAGCTTTTTTTGTTTACTTAGAATAGGCTTGACAGATTTTTTAATTTCCTGTTCCACTACATTTAGAATCCTCTTTTTGACAAAATCAGGATGTGTCACTATACCAATTTCTCTTGCTGGAGTGGGATTCTTTAATTGAAAAAGTAATTTGTTATCAATAAGCTTTTTGTTTCTAATAGCAAGTTTGGGAAGTAAGGTCAAACCTTTGTTGATATTAACAAGTTCCAATAGAGATATTATAGAGCCGCTATTGTATACTAAGTTGTTACTGATTGAACGCTTCTTTTTTAAATGGCAAATTTGATTTATCTGATGCGTTAGGCAATGGCTTTCTTCTAGTAACCAAAGTCGAGATAAATCAATGTCTTCTATTTTAAATGTTTTATTAGGTTTGTATTTACCTGATGCATCATAGAGAAGAAACTCCTCTGTGAATAATGTTTTTTGGTCCAAATCCTTATCAGTAATAGGAATAGAAAGTATTCCAATATCTAATTCTTTTGACTTGAGTCTGGTAATAATTTCACTAGTTGTGATTTCGTAAATGTAAAAGTTGATTTTTTGATAATTGGAAACTAACCTATCAAGGAACAATGGCAGTAGAAATGGTGCCAATGTAGGAATGATGCCTATGGATAAATTACCATGTATTTCATCTTTTGTTTCTTGAACTAATTCTTCAAGTTTTTCATATTGATGATGAATGTTTTTGAATTGACTAATCAACAATTCTCCCTCCTTTGTTAATCTGATGGGTTTTGATTTGCGATCAAACAAGATATAGTCGAACTGATTCTCCAGTTTTTTAATCATTGTACTCAGTGTGCTTTGCGTGACGTGGCAAAGATCAGCAGCCTCGCTAAAACTTCCTGTTTTATTTAAAGCAATCACATAATCTATCTGACTTTTGGATATTGATATCATAAATACTAATATAGAATATTTAGATGATGTGAATAGCATTAAAAGTGTAAATTTATCTAATTACCATAATTATAGACTAAATACTAAATAGAAGCATATGAAAGAAGGAGATATCAGCAAATGCCCATTTCACAATGGCGAAATGTCCAAAGGAAGAGCAGCTGGTGGAGGTACAACAAATAGAGAATGGTGGCCTGACCAACTAAAATTAAATATATTAAAACAACATTCAGCAAAGACAAATCCGATGGATCCGGATTTTGATTATGTAAAGGCATTTAATAGCTTGGACTATGATGGCTTGAAAAAAGATTTACACGCGCTGATGACAGATTCCCAAGAATGGTGGCCTGCGGATTTTGGACATTACGGTCCTTTCTTTATTAGAATGGCATGGCACAGTGCAGGGACTTATCGTACAGGCGATGGCAGAGGTGGAGGTGGAACAGGGCAGCAAAGATTTGCCCCACTGAACAGTTGGCCTGACAACGGAAACTTAGATAAAGCAAGAAGACTACTTTGGCCTATCAAACAAAAATATGGAAACAAGATATCATGGGCAGATCTTATGATACTTACAGGAAATGTTGCCTTGGAATCTATGGGTTTTGAAACTTTTGGATTTGCTGGAGGTAGAGCTGATGTATGGGAACCAGAAGAAGATGTGTATTGGGGATCTGAAACGGAATGGGAAGCTGGAGACAAGAGATACTCAGGAGATAGAGATTTAGAAAACCCCCTTGCAGCAGTGCAGATGGGTTTGATTTATGTCAATCCTGAAGGTCCAGAAGGGAATCCAGACCCTATTGCTGCAGCCAAGGATATAAGAGAGACGTTTGCGCGCATGGCAATGAACGATGAAGAAACAGCGGCGTTAACGTGTGGTGGCCACACGGTGGGTAAAGCGCACGGTGGTGGTGATCATGCCAACATCGGTCCAGAGCCGGAAGGTACGGGTGTCGATGCTCAAGGTTTAGGTTGGGCGAATCCCGGGCACAACGCGAAAGCGGCGAACGCATTCACATCAGGTATTGAAGGCGCATGGACCAAGAATCCTACTAAGTGG
>CALCMJ010000179.1 GCA_937967615.1 uncultured Saprospiraceae bacterium | reverse complement strand
CCTTTGGGTCTGGACAGCTAATAGTATAAACACAGCTTAAACCAAAGTTTTTCATTGCGCTTTCACTTGCTCTTGCGCTTGCACTTGCATTCGCTGTCCACCTTCCAGGCAGCTCACGCGGACATTACATTGCCTTGATCTTTGGTTCTTTGTATCAAGACAAAGAACTATAAGGATAACTGTGTGCCGCAATTTTCATTTCCATTTTCATTTCCATTGCTCATGTAAACTAATAGGAATACCAATATCCCGGAAACTCTTACAGCCTTAATCTTTGGTTCTTTATATCAAGACAAAGAACAACAAGGATAACTGTGTGCTGCAATTTTCATTTTCATTTTCATTGCACTTGAATTTTTAACACACTCTAGTTTAAGAAAAATGCTTTAACATAATAACCTCCTGCTTAGAAAGAAATCTGCTCCATCCACGTGGAAGATCTTTTTTGGTAAGTCCTCCATAATATACTCTGTCCAACTTGACAACTTCGTATCCCAATGACTCAAATATCCTTCTTACAATTCTATTTTTACCCATGTGAATGGTTATACCTATTTCCGTCTTTTGTGCTCCCTTTACATATTCTATGCTATCTACAACAGCAACCCCATCTTCCAATGTCAACCCCTTTTCAATTGCCTTCAGATCTGTACCACTTAACTTCTTGTCCAAACTTGCATGATATATTTTCTTCACCTTATAACGAGGATGAGATAATCGTTTTGTGAGGTTTCCATCATTCGTGAGTAAGAGAAGCCCAGTCGTATTTCTATCCAATCTACCCACAGGATAGATCCTGTCTTGGACCTTGGATTCCACAATGTCCCATACCGTCTTTCTGCCTTTTTCATCAGACATAGTTGTGATTGTATTTTTTGGCTTGTTGAGAAGGAGATAGATATAACTTCTGTTAGGCTTAATGATTTTGCCTTTGTATTTTACCTTGTCAGTCCTGGATACGAGGATAGCCGGATTGCGCTCTACCTTCCCATTGTAAAACACCAATCCATCCTTTACCAGCTCAGCAGCCTTCCTGCGCGAACATATCCCAGAGTGCGCTAAGTATTTATTTAGGCGCATTGGGAAAAGAGAATTTTTCTTTGGTGATTTATTTTCAGTCATACAATTGCAAAAGTACTCAGAACAAATGAAATTGAACTACCAAATAGATAGGAAGAGTGAACAAATTCCTAAAGTGTATAGCACTCTAAGATATTTACAATTTTATTCTCTCAGTGAATTTAAAACCGCATTCCTATTTGTACGCCTAACCGAGGGAAGCCATCATCGATATATCTCTTATTTAAAAAATTCCGTATTCCTCAGTCTAAAATTCTATTTCCTTATCATCATTATCATTCATACTAGATGGTCTAGTAATGAAGCTATTACTGCCAGTGCCAAATGGATTGGATGGATCTACATTAAAATCTGAAAATCCTGAATCTACTGCATCAACAAATTTTACAAAGTGAGGTATAAATCTCAGTTTGACCGTTCCCAATGCACCGTTCCTGTGTTTTTGAATGATGATTTCTGCTTCATCTTGAGGTGTAGCTTCCATCTCATCTCCATCTAGACCATAGTAATCTGGTCTGTAGATAAAGGTTACAATATCCGCATCCTGCTCAATGGCTCCTGATTCCCTCAAATCCGAAAGCTGAGGCCTCTTATCTCCGGTTCTTGTTTCCACAGCTCTACTTAACTGGGAAAGAGCAATAACTGGAACTTGCATTTCCTTTGCTAAACTTTTTAGGGCTCTAGAGATTGATGAAATCTCTTGTTCTCTATTCCCCTTGCTTTGGTTAGGAGCAGCTGTCATTAGCTGGAGGTAATCAATCACAATTAATTCAATGTTATGATTGTTTTTTAATCGTCTACACTTTGCGCGCAATTCAAAAATATTTATAGCAGGTGTATCATCTATGTAGATAGGAAGATTAGATAACTTCTCTACTGAGTTGTTTAGCCTTGGCCATTCTTCTGGTTCTAGTTTACCATTTCTTAAACTCCTAGAATTGATCTCAGAATCCATTGAGATAAGTCTTTGGACTAATTGCGTATCCGCCATCTCTAAGGAGAAAATGGCAATTGGAATTTGTTGCTCAGCTGCATTCTTGGCTAGAGAAAGTGTAAAGGCTGTCTTTCCCATACCAGGTCTTGCCGCAATAATGATAAGATCAGATTTTTGCCATCCATTCGTGATCTTGTCCAATTCTTTAAAACCCGTTGTTACACCAGTAAGTCCATCTTCGCGTTGGGAGACAATCTCAATTTCTTTCTGCACCTTAGAGATAATTGCACTCACAGACTCAAAGCCCGTGTTCATGTTTTTATCCGTTATCTCATAAAGATTTTGTTCTGCCTCGTCTAAGAGTTCAAGTACATCCTTTGTATCCTCAAATGCCTCCTTTATTGTTGTGTTGGAAATCCGAATCAGTTCTCTTTGGATGTACTTCTGAACTATGATGCGGGAATGGTATTCAATATTTGCTGCTGAAGCGACCTTGTTCGTTAGGTCCATCAAATAATTTATTCCGCCCGCCTTATCGAGTTTGCCTGATTTTTTAAGCGACTCGTGAATTGTCAGAATATCAATTGGCTGGGTTTTCTCAAATATGCCCAGCATTTCTTCGTAGATAATCTGATGCGCTGTAACATAAAAGCTCTCTATCCTTAAAATCTCAATTACCGTTGGTAAAGCATCTTTATCCAACATAATTGCCCCTAAGACCGCTTCCTCCAGATCGCGCGCCTGTGGCTGGACTCTGCCGTAGATCATATCACCCTCACCCTGTCTGTCAGATAGCTTCTTTAGATAGGGTTCGTTTTGATCTCGGTAGTTTTTTGAGTCTGCCATAGTCTTTAAGGGAAAAACATATTATGAAAATAAATCAAGGGTCAAATCTACTCAATTATCCTTTTTAATCCGTGCGGGTAATTAGGATGTAAATTGTCTTAATGTTAGTATAGACTGAAAACTGTGGATAACCTTTTATGTGAGGATTTCTAAGTATACAGAATATGTATTATCAAAAATAATCATATGTTCTTAGACATGCAATTTTATCAGACTTAAGTTTAGAAATTCCTGTCTACGAATACTTAACACATCTAAACCATTGACTCCAGATCATATATAATTTATATTATATATGTAGTTTTTATATATGAAAACTCTGTTATATAAAAAAAGCCAGTGCTGTTCTGCACTAGCTTGTTAGGATTTCATCACATATATATATTTATAATGTGTTCTTAGTTTTTGCCAACAGCATTTAATTTGTCAATGACTTGCTCCACCTGCTGTTTTTGTTTTTCGATATCATATCTTTTGTCATCCTGATCCTTCAGATTCTTTTCTATGTTTTCCTCAGCTTCCAGAATTTTCTTTTCGTACTTCTCAATATCATTTTCATAATCTCGATGCTTGTCCTCTAACTTAGTTAAATCTTTTTCTAAGTTTTTTAAACTCTTTTCCTCTTTTTCAAGATATTCGTTAATGACATATTTTTCTACCTCATAGTAATACTCTTCTACAAATTTCTCAGCCTGCAAAGACTCATCAGGGTAGTCATCAGGATTTATAAAGCCACTGCCATCATAAAAGAAGAAGTAACTAGTTGTTTGATCTCTTCTTTCCTCATACTTCATAAAAACCTGAAGGTTTTCTGACTTAGAAATGAAAGGTATATCTGTCTCTACAGAATAATACTCCTTTGATTTTTTATCGTGCTTGACCTTCCCATATTCTTTCATATACGTCTTCCAGGTTTTTTCAACCTTTTTCCTGTCCGCATTTTCATGAGTAACAATAAAGGCAGTATGTTCCCCCTGGCTCATACGCACAATATCTTCAGTAACCTGAGCCTGCGTTGATATAACAAATGAAATGAATATGAATGATAGAATACTGAGCTTCATATCTGTTGGTTTTTATTCAATAATAGTGTTCGTACTAAATTAAGACGCTAAAGACCTAATTCCTGTAACAATCCTTCTATTTAAAGATATGTTAAGATTTCTAAGCCTGCAAATGCTATTTCATCGAGTTTTTTTAACATTAAATAGAAATTCCTTACAATCTTATGTAAGATAATTGAATATTTAGGTCAATTAACGATTAGACCAATATAGAAATATGAATGTACTCTCGCTACGAAATGTCACAAAGATATACCAAAACCATACTGCCGTAAATAATGTAAGCTTTGATGTTCCCCAAGGGAGCATATTTGGCTTACTAGGCCCAAATGGTGCAGGAAAAACCTCACTTATCCGTATGATAACAATGATTACGGGAATAGACCAAGGTGAAATAAAGCTGAATGGTCAAAACCTGAATCAGAACATGATCCTAGACATAGGCTATCTTCCAGAAGAAAGAGGCTTATACAAAAAAATGAAAGTAGGGGAGCAGCTTATGTACCTTGCTCAGCTCAGAGGTTTGACTAAACAAGAAGCCAAACATGACATTAATGAATGGCTAGAAAAGTTTGATGCAGACACATGGTGGAATAAAAACGTTGAGGAACTTTCAAAAGGGATGCAACAAAAAATACAATTCATCGCAACTGTTATCCATAAACCAAAATTATTGATCCTCGATGAACCGTTTACAGGTCTTGATCCTCTGAACACCAACCTTATCAAAGAGGAGATTTTTAAAATGAATAGAAATGGTGCGAGTATTATTTTCTCTACACACAGAATGGAACAGGTGGAAGAAATTTGTAAGGACATTGTTTTGATTAATAACGGAGCCTTGGTCCTAGAAGGAGAAATGAATGCAGTAAAGCAGCAATTCAAAGAGAATAAATACCGCATTGAGTTTGATGGAACCCTGCCTTCTCATTTGAAGCAAGATAGTTTTACTATTGATCGCGATGATGAGAATGGCTTAGTGATTCAAGTTTTACCTGGCCATGATTCCAATGAATTTTTACAGTCTCTAATTCAAGAAGGTATCCACATTAATTCTTTCCAGGAAATTCTTCCTAGCCTCAATGACATTTTTATAAAAAAAGTAAACAACAAAATATGAATAAGCTTTGGTTAATAGTTAAACGAGAGTATCTGATCAGAGTTAAAAAGAAATCTTTTATCCTAGCTACTCTTTTGACACCTATAGGAATAGGAGCCCTCATGATAGGCGCAGGCTTTCTAGCAGAAAGTTCTTCAAAGTCAGACCAACGGGTTTTGATTAAAGATGATTCAGGAATTGTAAAATCTTCCGTAATAAAGAAATCTCAAATGGTGATGGATTTTACGGATCAGCCTCTAGATAGCCTGACAAAGAATTATGTAAAGGATGGCTACGATATGGCACTTTACATTCCTGCTTTTACGGATTTGTCAAACAAGAAACATGCAGTTAAATATTTTTCTGAAAAGAAACCTGGCATGGCTGTGATAAAAGAGATTGAACGTAAAGTTGAATCTTCTTTTAAAGATCATAAAATTAAGAGCTCGGAAATAGATAGAGATGTATATGATAGTTTTGCGATTTCAGTTGACATGGAAGATGGGAGCTTGAAAGACAGTGAGTCAGATGGTAAGGTATCTATTATGCTAGGTACGGCCTTTGGGATGATCATGGGTTTTCTAATGTACATGGTAATTCTGGTATACGGAATGATGGTTATGCGCAGTGTGATGGAAGAAAAGATTAATCGTATTTCCGAAGTTATGATCTCGTCAGTGAAACCCTTTTATCTAATGTTAGGGAAGGTACTAGGAGTTGGTCTTGTTGGATTAACTCAGGTTGCAATTTGGATTGTCTTGATCCCAGTTATTATGTTAATTGTACAAAGTGTCATGGGAATAGATCCACAAGCAGCGCAGATGGAACAGATCGCTGCAGTTGCACAAGAGACTGATGGATTTAATATCGCTGAAATATTCAGAGAAGTGAAGGCAATGAATTGGGTAATGATTATTCCCGCATTTCTTGCTTTCTTCTTTGGGGGATACTTTATGTACTCAGCTATATTTGCAGCAATTGGCTCTGCTATTGGTGATGATATGCAAGAAGGACAGACATTGATGCTACCAGTAATGCTACCTATTATAATAGGATTTATGATGCTACAAGGCGTTATTAGGAATCCAAATGGAAGTATGGCGGTAATTGGGTCAATGATACCTTTGATATCACCAATAATAATGCCAGCGCGATTAGCGTTTGACCCTCCTATTTGGCAAGTGCTTCTTTCTATCGCGATACTTATACTCACCTGTGTATTCTTTGCTTGGATAGCTGGAAGAATTTATAGAGTTGGCATACTAATGTATGGGAAGAAGGTAAATTTCAGAGAATTAAGTAAGTGGATATTTTATAAAGGATAATTGGAAATAGAAAGAATTGCTGTTAAAGTTTCTGCTGCTGCGGAACGTAAGATTAAATCTGGACATCCCTGGATTTTTGACAAAGCTATAGAAAAGGAATCTAAGGATCCCAAGGCAGGAGATCTAGCAATTATTTATGCCAGAAAAACCAATAAACTTTTAGCTGTAGGATTATATGATCCATCTTCAGTTATTCGAATTAAAATAATTTCCAATGCTGGTCCTGTAGAACTTGATCAGAAATGGTTTGATGAGAAATCAAAATTATCAATTGACAAACGAGAAGCATTTGAGAAAACCTATACAAATGCATACAGAGTTATACATGGAGAAAATGATGGTTTCCCAGGACTAATCGTAGATAAATATGCAGAATATCTTGTTGTAAAAGTCTACTCAGAGATTTGGTTGGTTTACATGAATCAAATTTTAGAAACGTTAAAAAAATTACTTCCCCACAAGGGAATCTTGTTGCGCACAAGTAGACTTGTGCAAACACAAACAAAAGAGAATCCGATCTATAAGGATGGGAGTGTTTTGTTAGGGGAAATTCCTGAAGAAATAGAATTTTTAGAATTTGGTTTAAAATTTAAAACGAATCTCAGGAAGGGGCACAAGACAGGACATTTTCTAGACCAACGTCATAACCGACATAAAATTTCAAAACTTGCAAAAGGCAAAAAAGTTTTAGATGTATTCGCATATACTGGAGGATTCTCTGTGCATGCATTCTCTGGAGGGGCAAAAGAAGTGAGCAGCTTAGATATTAGTAAACATGCCTTAGGTCTTGCCGAAAGAAATGTTGAGTTAAACTTTAAAAATGTAAAACACCATAAATTAGAAGGGGATGCATTTGACACCATGCGATCACTCGCAAATGTGGGGAAACGCTTTGACCTGATTATTGTAGATCCGCCTTCATTTGCTAAGCGAGAGAAAGAGGTGAGCATTGCATTAAAAAAATATGGGGAACTTGTTCGGTTGGCAGTTAATCTAGTAAGTAAGAAAGGTGTCTTACTTATGGCATCTTGTTCAAGCAGGGTAAGCAACGAAGACTTCTTTACGCTTGTAGATGAGAATATCAAAGGAAGTAAGAGGAAGTTTACTCTGCTTGAAAAGACCTACCATGACATTGACCATCCTATCGGTTTCCCTGAATCTGCATACTTAAAGGGAGTATATTATAGTTTTGATTAATACCTTGAAGTACTTTAGTGAAAGTTTTGTTAATAACTGATGTCTCAAGCCTTGACAATGTGGTCTGGGGCTAGAATTACGTATTAGAAGTGTTGTAAGATTAGAACCCTAATTCTAATTAAACAAATTAACACCCAGTATAACCCCTGGAAACAAATTGATTAGCGTCATAAAAAAAGCGAGAAGGAATTCTCGCTTTTTTTATGTACTAAAATTTCTTTTACCAATGAGTATTCCTATAAGAAAAATAGGACCTTCTCCTGTAGCTAATCCTTCCGTTTTTACATTCCATTCAAATCCAAATGCTGCATTTGGAACTATAAGTAAATCTTTATTTTTAAGAAAAGTATAGCTCAATTCCAAAGTGGGTTGTACAACATAAATCTCTGTTTTCCCCGAAGTCTCCATTGCGGTTCCCGCATCATTTTTCCAACTAATAAAATTCTGCCAAAGATCACATTTAGCTCCAAGAGAAAAACCTTTAAATTCTTCCTTGAAATAACGTTTGTATCCAAAACTCGTTCCGTAACCATAGCCCTTTTCTTCCTCTTGTACTCCTAGACCCCAATGATTAATTAGTTGGAATCCTACACGTATATGTGCAGCATTTTTCTTTGCAAAGTTTTTCTCTAGGCGTATTCCTGGAATAATACCAGTAGGGTAGATCTGCAGTTCAAAGTGGGCATCGTCCTGGCTGAGCAAGCCCGCAGATGTGAAGGCCATCACCAAAAACAAAAAAACAATTCGCCTAAATCTAGTCATATCTGAAATATACAATAAAAGTTTTTTTTAAATACTGGTTACCTCTCGCCAATCCAAACATAAAGTAGTGTACGATCGATCGTTTAATATGATTATTAACTAATAAAAATGCAGTTATGAAATTTAAAAGATTAATAAAGCCAATGATAGCTTGTATTGTGTTTATGTTTGGTTTGGGAAAGATCAGTTCTGTGCAAGCACAATTCCAGTTTCCAAATGATTATGAGTTTATCCTTTCTTATACAGAAGACAAGATTACAAGTTACAAGGTGAATGACATAGAAACACTTAGTGATTCTGATAAGTATAGAGTTATGGGAAGACTTGAATCTGCCGACGTAAAAAAATATAGCGATGAGCGTTTCAATGTCTGGACGCATAAGGATTACACCCATGTCAAGGAAGGGTGGTGGACGAAGGTGGATGAAATATTAATTTCACCTGACAAGATTACTACCAAAACGGGAAAAGGGTATAAGGATCATGCGCTGAATAAATGGCAAGAAGAAGTTGTGTCAAACAGTACATCCTCTTTTTTAGATCTGATTCAGTTTCCGGTATTGACCCAGGTTCACTTTGATGAATTTGACAAAGCGGGAGTTCCGTATTTCACTTCACAAGATGGTGAGTTAATTGTCAAATTAGCTCACAATGTTACTTTGAGTATTCATGAAGAAAAGAAGTACACTAAGGAAGTTAAATACTACAATGACGAACATCAAAATCCCAATAGTGTGACACGAACGAATTACTTTGTTGCCCTTGCACCTGAGCATTATCAAGATAAGAACGGAACTCAGATGTATACAGATGAAAATCCAATTTTCATCCCAGGTAAAATAGTAATCGAAACTTACATCCAACTTCCTAGTGGAGAGTGCGCAGAGAAAATAGAAACTATTTATAGATCAGACATTGATCTTGTGAGCAAAAATGCAGAGAGCCTTGCTAGGGAATATAATAAGAATGTGAAAGCATGGACAGTTTCACCGAACCCAGTTCAAAATACTTTCACATTCAACTCTGATATGGATATAGAAAAACTTCATTTTAATCTATTCGATATACAGGGAAGGGAATTTACATTCATTCAGAATGGGAATGTATTTAATGTATCAGATATCCAAGCAGGAATCTATTTCTTAAGAGTGTATGGAGTAGGGAAGGAACAAACAATCAGATTTATTAAAGCAAAATAATATTAAAATGAAAAAAATATATACAGCCATTCTAGTATTGGCTATCAATATCAATTTGGGCATAGCTCAAAATACAGAAAACCAAGTGCCTTGTGCAGATGCTTTACTGAATGCAGATTTGACTTATCCTTCAGATGATCCTTATGTAGAAGCTGGTCCTTTAGAAGTTCCAGTATCAAATCCTTCAGTGAATGAGTTACCACCTGGACCACCTCCGCCACCAGGGGGGAGTGAAGATCGACTGATCTCTTGGATTCATGGATTGGGTGGAGGAGATCCTTCTTGGCTTGTAGCTTCTGAAGAAATTGAAAAAGTGTATCAGACCGTGCAAGACAGACCCTTTTATTTACAGCCAAACTGGGAAGAAAGTACAGAAAACCTATTGGAAGATGCACGGGAAGGAACTTATCATGCTGTCACAACAAATAATTTAGACGCTAAAAGAAGTTTTGTTATTGCGCATAGTTTGGGAGGACTTATATCAAGACAAATTCAGCAACGAATTGAAGACAATCCGATTCCAGACAATGAAAACACATTTTTTGGATTAATTACTGTCGGTACACCGCATAAAGGTGCTCCAATTGTGGACAATTTTGATGAAATAGGTAATTTGATTCTTGAAGGCATTGAGAAATTATCTACAGCTTATATCTATGAAGAAATTCAGAATTCAATTTTGGGAATTAATTTAATCGAAGATTTTGTTGAAGCAGTTTCTGGTATTGATACAGATGACCCATGGAATCTAATTCAAAACCTTGGGAATATCCAGTTTGAAGATCTTTTTGAAGATTTGTGGGAAAGTATAATTGCTTTGCAGGACCCAGGAGTTGCAACAGATTTGAGTCCTAGTTCCCAGCGCATAAACTCACTACAATCCTATGTCAACAATCTTCCATCCATAGCTATGTATGGAGTAGAAGATGACCCAGCAATTTTGCGATTTATTTCTGAAGATCCCAATTCTGATATGCCTTGGTCAGATAATCAAGATGATGAAATGGTTATTAAAGTGGATGATATTGCTTTGGAGTTGTGGACAAAACAAGTATTTTACAATGAAGCTTATATAAATTATCAAGATGGAACATGTAATTATTGGCAATGGGCTTTGGATCTAGCATTTAACTATGGAGTGGCGTGCGCTCTTCTAGAGGTAATAAATTCATTAGAAAATTGGAGTGAAGTTGAATTTTGGAGAGCAAGAAATTATTTTAGTAGTGCAAATGCATGGGTACTTGATTTAGATAATCAATGGAAGTTGCTTACAGGGGCAGCTGTGATGCAAGAAGAGTTAGGATATTATGCCTGTAATTGTGTAGAAAGAGATGTAAATGGTAATATTATAGGAAACTATGGATATCCAGTGGACCATCCAATTGATTGTTACTCTAATGATAGCAATACAACATGTTCAGAAACACCAGTTATGAGTTTTTATTTTGAACAAATTGATCAGTATGATGGAGTTGTTACAGCACGATCAGCTATGGGATTTCCTAATGTAGGTGATCGTCGTGAATTGGATTCGTCAAATCATAAGCAGATGAAGAATAATCAGTCACTTAAGGATAAATTAGAGCAATCTTTTGATGGTAATTCAGGAGATTTTTTTTCAACAAAAGTAAGATAAGAGGCCATGAAAGATTTACTTATTCTAATTTTTATTTGTTTTGTGGTAATTTCTTGTGAGAAATCTAGTCCAGTAGTTGAAAATCCTCCAATCAATGAAATTGATAGCACCGTTCTCAAACTTGTTTGGGAAAAAAAATATGATTCACCTGACTATTTGGCCAAAAGTATCAAGATATTAAATGGAGAATTATACTGTTCTATTGGAGCTTCATTGTCGACAGATTGGAGAATTGAAAAAATTGATCTTTCAAATGGAGAAACTTTAAAGTCGATAGAAACTCCTGAATCCAATAGATTTGAAATTGTTGAAGGTGTTTTGCATGCACATAATTCTGGGCATCATGGTACTTACGATACTGATTTGAACTTAACCTATGAATGGAATGGGAATTTGGATTACCATATGTCTTTTTTC
>CALCMJ010000178.1 GCA_937967615.1 uncultured Saprospiraceae bacterium | reverse complement strand
AGCGTATCTAAAGGAATATGAGAATGGTTTCGCTGCACCGTAAACATTCTAATTTTAGGAAAATTAGCATTGGCGATTTCTTGTTTGTAATTATCTATAGGCTCAGATGGCAGGTATCCGGTGAGCGGCATTTCCATATTTGATTGCCCAGAGGCCAACCAAACTTCTCCTAGCATCACATCGTTCAACTGCAGGGTGCTATCTTTTGAAGATATTTTTACACTATGAGGACCACCAGCGCTGGTCGTTTGTAAGCGTAATTTCCACTTACCCTCTTGATCCGCTCGTGTTGTCTCCTCTTGTCCCCAGCTTGCAACTACATGAATTTTTTCGTTTGCAGGAGCTTCTCCCCAGATTGCGACATTTTCATTTTGCTGAAGAACCATGTGATCACCGAATAATGGAATCATTGCAAATTCTTTGTTATTCACATTTGCGTTTTGAGTACATGATGAATACATCCCTATACTTAAAAGAAAATAAATAATGATCTGTCTGTTTTTAATTCTTTGCATATCTACTTTTGAAACTTAAGTTTGTTGCACTACAAATGCATCCACTGCTCCCGCAGTTTTTATGGATGCAATGATATCTTGCTCAATAGACTTAGGGGCCAATACCACAATACATCCACCACCACCTGAGCCTACTATCTTTGCCCCATAGGCACCAGCCAGCAAAGCAGCATCTATCATTGCATCAATTCTGGGTACCGTTATTCCTAAGTTGTCGCGTAGAAAGATATGATGTGCATTCATTAATTCACCTATATATTCTAGCTTATATTTATCTTCTCTTAGCGCTCTATTTGCTTTCTGAGTGATTTCATAGTTACCCATTGCCGCTTCAAATACAGGAATTAGATCTGAATCTACGCAAGAAAGATATTCACTTAATTTACGACTATCTGCGGTCTTAATATTAAAATTGGGAAACTTATTTTTTACCTGTTCTATCGCTTTCCAGGCATCTGACTTCAATTTCTTTAAGGTTCCAAAGGTATCTTTTGAAAGACCGGAAACTCCAACAATAAGGGATTCAATATTTTTGTCAATAGTTTCCACATGGTCAGTATCCGTTTCGAGATAGATTGTATCTGCTAATGCGATTGTAAACTGATCCATTTTACCACCAGAAGATCCGCGTTCTACTACTTCAGTTTCATACGCGAGTTGTGCAATACGTATGGGCGACGACTCACCATCAATTCCAAATGCTTCAATAAAAAATTGTATCCATGCAATAGTTAGAGCTGTGGAACTAGAGAGCCCCGCGTTAATAGGTACATCTCCTCTAATATGAATATCATATCCAGAAGTAGCAATGCAATTATAGCGTGCTAGCACCTTCATCCCTATTTGTAAATAGTCATCAAGTTCCAAATTTTCGAAGATAGAAGGTAGAGGTATTTTTTGTTCTGTGTTTAAATCATGCTTAAAGACATGCAAGAGATTTTTTCCATTAGGAACGGCCTCTATTTCTATGTACTTATTGATCGCACAGGCAATAATAGGCAGTTGCATATAGTCTTGGTGATCTCCAAATAGGCAGATTCTCGCAGGAGCTTTTGAATGGATTGTTTGCATAGGTAAAGCGTATTCAAATATAAACAGTTTTTACTCTGCTCATTGTAAATCTAGCAGCCCATATTTGTTCCCGCCATAAACCTAAATTTAGAACCTACCATATTTCCTTTGGAATCCTGTGCAGGCTTCCAGACTGGCATATTGGAAATTGTATCCAAAATAAATTTGTCTAATTCCTCGTCATTGGAAGATGAAATTAATTGAATGCCAGTTGCTTTTCCTTCCTTATCAATAGTGAAGATAATATCAAGCATTTCTACAAGACTTAATTTCTCTGAAGGGATTCTATCAATAAAAAGCTCATCAAAATACGCCTTTAAAGGTATTTCGCCTCCAGGAAACTCAGCTTCCATTGTTGGTACAATTGTATAAGAGAAATTAATTTCTTTAGTTTGGCTTAAGGCATTCTTGGGAATATATTTTATTGCAAATTCAATTTCAGTTCCTGTCGTAGCATCTAATAAAATATTCTTTTGATCTTTATTAAGAATGTCATCATTGCCTCTTGCCCTTTTAATAGCTCCAGAGTTAGTACTCTTCAATTCTACTGAAATGTGATTGTGAATCCAAGAGGAAGGATAACCTGGATTAATGTCCTTTATTGTCTTTGCTTCAGCCAAGACAGATTGTTCTATTGCTTTGGCATATGAGGGACTGATGTTCCATGTAAATTGCTGTGTGGAAGCTACCTGACAGAAACAAAGCAAGCTTAATATTATTATGAAGTTTTTCATCACTGTGATATTAGTTAAGAACTGTATTAAAAGTACATTAATATTTACAAAGGAATTAGCAATTAAATTAAGAGCCTAAGGATTGGTTTGCAGTTAATGGAAATTATCCACAGCCTTGTACGCATTTACAACATCAAATTCCCCTTCCTTATTTGGTTTTGAGTTACCATGCTCCATGCCCAAGATACCATCAAATCCTTTTGAATGAATTAACTTAAATACGTTTTTATAATTAATCTCTCCAGATGTAGGTTCGTTTCTTCCTGGGTTATCCCCTATTTGAAAATATGCAATTTCATCCCAGCAAGTTTTTATATTTGGGATGAGATTTCCTTCTTGAATTTGCTGGTGATAGATATCAAATAGGATTTTGCACGAAGGTGAATTTACAGACTTACATATATTATAGGCTTGTGGGCTTTTTGTCAAAAATAGGCCAGGATGATCACGGAAATTTAATGGCTCCAAGACCATTATTAGCTCGTGTGGTTCTAGAATAGACGCTGCTTGTTTTAAAGTTTCTACAACATGCGATGTCTGATAGTCTAGGTTTTGTTTTAGGTCAATATGCCCAGGTACGACAGTCATCCATTTTGCATTTACTCTTCTTGCGACCTCAACGGATTCTGTTATTTGCTTTAGAAACTCTTCTCTATAAGATGCATCACCACTTGCTAAATTTGGAATATCCCAATAAATTTTATGTGCTACAAAAACTCCCATCTCAATTCCAAGTCTATTCATGGCGAGGGCCATTCTTTTTTGCTCTTGAATAGGACGATCTTTCATTCCATTATCTTCAAAGGCTTTAAAGCCTTGGTCAGCCATGTACTGCAATTGGTCTAAAGCTTCCTTACCAGCAGCATGTTCAAACATACCTAAGTGCGGCGCATACTTAAGATTGAATGTATGTTTTGCTGATAAGTTTCCAATCGAATTTTTTCTTGCTGCTGCAGCAATGCTTGTAATTCCTAAGGTTTGCGTAAATGTTCTTCTATCCATAGAAAGCTATCACTACAATCTTCTAATCTTAATGTTCCTAAACCAAAGGGGACTGTCATGATCTTGCAGACCTATAAGTCCTGACTTATATTTCCCGTAGTTTGGAAAATCTTTCCATTTGCCTGTAGCCTTTCTGTTCTCCCAATCATCAGACCAAGGAACGAAGGATAGGACTTTTTTTCCATTTAGCCAATGCTCTGCTAGTTCTGGAGTAAATTTTATTTTAGAACTATTCCATTCTCCTGCCGCTTTGATAATTTTCATCTCTGGGTCAGCAGGATACATAGCATAATCAGCTCCCGTCTTTTGCCAGTCTTCTAATTTTGCGTTATTTATTTCTTCCCATTTTAGATCATCCAATAACTGATACTCGGGCGACACTTCATAAGGTCCATACTCTCCTTCTTTACAGTGGTAAAAGATCCCACTGTTTCCTCCCTCTGGAATTTTCCATTCAAGATATAATTCAAAATTATCAAATTCTTCCGCTCCATACACTATATCATTTCCTCCAGAATGTTCTTCTTCCGCCTTTTGTTCTGTATCAAAGGTTAATATCTTGTCTTTTATAATCCATCCAGATGGTAGTTTATCTCCATTGTATGCTCTCCACCCTTTTGTGGATGTTCCATCAAAGAGATACTGCCATCCCGTGTCTACTTCTTCTTTTACGTTCTGTTTCTTCGTATCTGTTTTACATGCTATACACAAACAGAATAGAATGCATGCAATCAAGATTTGGTTTATGTTTTTCATAAGGACTTAATATAAATATTTCTCCAATTCACTTTTATTCCCCCACCATCATGAATCTGCAATGCGATTGCACCCTTTCCTTCTCCAATCTTTTTATCTGTTATTGTTATCATTTGCACGCCATTGAGCCAGGTGGTAACCTTGGCCCCTACAACTCTAATCTTCATCGTATTCCATTCACCCATCTTCAATGCCTTATCTTTTTCTATATCTGGTTTAATGAGCCAACCTCTTCCATAGGATTCATAAATTCCGCCAGTATTGTTTTCTGGAGGAGCAACCTCTACCTGCCAACCACTCACCTTGGTGCCTTCAAACGTTGACCTAAAAAATACGCCACTATTTCCATTCGCCTCCTGCTTAAATTCTAAGGTCAACTCAAAGTCATAATAGAATTTCTTTGTAGACAAATACCCGTATTCCGCAGAGGGTCCACTTTCACATACAAGTTCACCGTCTTGCACATACCACTTTTCTTGACCATGGTTTACCCATCCATCTAGGTTTTTGCCATTAAATATTGAATTGTAGCTTTTAGGATTACAGGACGCGAGGACCATGCATATACAAAAGAGACTTAGGTAAATTTCAATAGAGCGTTTCATTTAATCAAAATACAAATTTATTGGTGATTGCTGCCTTGTTTCCTTTATCAATTAACGATTGCGAGCGCTTTTGTTGTTTGCCAGTTCCCTCTAGTAAAATCTGGAAAAGCCTGTGGTGCGCCATCCTGAGCAACAGATAATTCACTTAGTGGAGCAACAGCACTCCAAAAACAACCCTCATACACATTTTGATCTAACGCCCATCCATTTCGTAAGCATTCAATAATACGGTAGACCATCATTCCATCCATTCCCCCATGTCCACTTTCTTTTGTTTTTTGGTTTAATCTTGTATAAAGCGGATGATCATATTTCTGATAAAGGGTCTCAAGTTGATCTCCTTGCACCCATCGATGATGATCTTTCGTTAATCCTAAAACACCTCCTTCTAAAGCTACCCTTGTTGGAAACCCTGCCAATGTTCCTTTGGTCCCTTGAACCAAGTTATGTCGAGTATAAGGACGTGGACTTGTTTCATCCCATTGAATCATAATTGTCCTTCCGAGTGATGTTTTAATTATTGAGCTATTTAAATCTCCACCCTTAAAGTCTAACGTGTTCCACTTATGCTCGTTAGAATAATTCTTTTGTGCATAATCCTTCCGCCCAAGTGAAGGTGTAGAAAAAGATACTATACTTTTAAAATTATCCTCTGTTCTTCCCAGGTTCATATATTGAGCAACGGGACCTAGTCCATGCGTAGGATACAAATTTCCATTTCTCTGTGCATAGTGATGCGTTCGCCAAAATCCCGTCCCACGTTCTTCGTCATTCATTTGCCATCGCAATTCATGAATATATGCTGCTTCGGCATGCAACAAATCTCCAATCACGCCTTGTCTGCACATATTTAAAAACATGAGTTCGTCTCTACTATAATTCACATTCTCCATCATCATACAATGCTTCTTTGTACGTTCAGAAGTATTCACTAAATCCCACATTTCAGAGATTGTGACAGCAATAGGCACTTCTATAAAAGCATGGGCCCCCTGATTCATTGCTTCAATTGCCATAGGTGCATGGTTGTTCCAATTTGTTGCTATGAACACAACATCAGGCTTAGTTTCCTTAAGCATTAATTTCCATCGTTCTTCTGAGCCTGAATACGTTTTGATAGAATTATGTCTTTGGTCTCCGCCAATGTCTTCAGCTACTTTCTTCCACTTTTCCACATTATCAGAATATAGGTCACTTATTGCTACGACTTCAGTGCCCTCTAACATTGCTGAAAACCGCATATGGTCACCTCCTCTATTTCCCACTCCAATAAACGCCATTCGAATTGTATTCATTTTGGGGGCTGCAAAATCACCCATGTATGTACCTTCTGACATTGGCAGCTCCTGTGTAGTTTTACAAGCTTGTGAATGCAAGCCTGTTGCTAATGCTCCACCAGAAAGGGATGCATTCCTTAAAAATTTACGACGATTCATATTTTTCATACATGCTATAATTATAAGGGAATATAAGATAAAGTCTCCATATAGCTATACTCTTGGCTAAATTGTCCATGTGACAAAAAGCTAGAATCACCCTTTAGGGTGATTGCTTAATCCTCCCTTTGCATCTATCTTTGTTTTAGTAAGAATAAATAACCAATAGATTTAATCCTTATGAGCATACAAATTCCAATTATTATAGAGTAATTTCTATTAGCAACCATTGGCTTTAATACTCCAAACGTTTTAGCCATTGTTCTTAAAGTACAATAACGCTGAAGGGACAAGAATTAGGCGCTCATTTTTGAGCGCCTTTTTACTTAATTTCATACATTGAATACCTTAGACCACATTTCACATTTGTTGTAGATATAAAAATTCAATATGCGAAACAATACGTTTTCTCTTACAGCTTTACTTGTTCTCTTTCTTTTCATTTCTTCTTGTAATAAATTTGGGTCAAATGCTCTTCAATTACATGAGCTACGTGGCTCTACAGAAGTCTCTGAACTTATACACAACAATGATGAAAATAATCTGGCAAATTTTATTTTCGTTAGACATGCAGAGAAACAGACTGGAGACGACCCTAGCCTAACGGAAGAGGGTGTTCTACGTGCACAAACATTATCCAAAATTCTAGAAAAAGTAAGTTTGAAAGCAATCTACTCTTCAGATTATAATAGAACAAAAGAAACAGCCTTTGCCACAGCAAAGGCAAAAAAGATTGCTACCAAGATTTATAATCCAAGAGATTTAAACGGCTTTGCCAATTTTCTTTTAGAAACACATAAGGAAGGAAATATACTTGTAGTAGGGCACTCAAATTCTACCCCCACGCTCATCAATCATTTACTCCAAGATGCTGGTCTTGAACAAATTCCGGAAAGTCAATATGATGACTTATTTATTCTCAGTAAGAATAAGGAGAATCAATTGGAACTGGAACACATTAAATATGGAAAATAAGATATACAAGCTAGCCTTAAGGTTTTTATTCTTTGCGCTAGTTTTAATTGCATGCTTTAAATCCAAAAAAGAAAATGGCCAACCAAACAAGTCCTTTAATAAAAAAGAACGCAAAGGCTCCCCATCCCATTCTTTTCAACCATGTTGTTTTATTTTTTTCTTGCTCTTCCATGTTCTAAAATGCTAGTCTACCCAATCTGCAATAAATAAATTTGTTTCTCGCGTTCCTCCATTATTCCTATTGGATGAAAATGCAAGTTTTTTCCCATCTGGTGAAAACATTGGAAATGAATCAAATGTGGTATCAAATGTAATTTGCTCCAAACCTGTCCCATCTATGTTAATCATGAACAAATTAAATGGAAACCCTCGCTTTGAGTTATGATTACTAGCAAAAATAATTTTCTCTCCTGATGGGTGGAAAAAAGGAGCCCAGTTGGCATTTCCTAGACTTGTAATTTGCTTTAGATCAGAACCGTCAACATTACAAACATACAGTTCCATTTCTGTAGGCTGTACAAGTCCTTTTGCTAATAAGTCTTTATATTCTTTCTGGGCTGCTGCAGTCTGAGGTCTGCTCGCTCTAAAAATCAATTTCTTTCCATCAGGCGAAAAGAAAGCTCCACCATCATATCCAAGTCCAGAAGTCACTTGCTTTTTATTTGATCCATCAATATTCATTGTCCATAACTCTAGATCACCACTACGTGTAGATGTATAAACAATTTTATCTCCTTGCGGATTCACAGTTGCTTCTGCATCATATCCTTCTTCATGTGTAAGTTGAGCAGTTACATTTCCCTCTAGATCAGCTACAAAAATATCGAAATCAGAATAAATTGGCCAAACGTATTTATCTCCACGTGGTGGTTCTTCAGGGCAGGCATCATCACCTAAATGTGTGGAAGCGTAAAGCACAGATTTATTTCCAGGTAAAAAGTAGCTACATGTCGTTCTCCCCTTTCCTGTACTTAGGAGAGGCGCAACTTTTTTCTTATCTACTGGTGCATAAGGATCCATTAAATATATTTGATCACACAGTGCTCCCCAAGCTTCATTTTTAGCTTGAAAAACAAGTTTCTTATTATCAAAGCTCCAATACGCTTCTGCGTTATCTCCTCCGAATGTGAGCTGCTTAAGATTTTTAATATGTTTCTCTTTTGGATAGCTAAGATTTGCCAAGATTCCTGAAGCGTCAGACTCAGAACTGTGGGCATGAGAACCATGGTCATGGCCTTCTTCTCCATGAGAATGAGATCCGTGGTCATGGGCTCCTTCTTCGTGAGAATGGGAACTATGGTCGTGGCCACCTTCGCCATGGGCATGATCATGCTCCTTCTTTTCAGTCCCATGCGTGTGTGTATCTTCTCCATGGCTGTGTTGTTTACACGATGTAACAATAAATGTTAGGCTAAAAGCTAGGATATAGAATTGTCGGATTTTTGTAAAATTCATCTATAGTTCTATTTCTTAATTAAGAAGTTTATTTTTGTAGCACACAAAATAAGACAGCTCTATGAGATACCTATATTTTATTGCATTTATTCTCTTTGTTTCTTGCAGCAAAACACAATATACACCAGATTATCAAAGTAGTTTTATTAAAACTGACATTGAATTTCTAGCTTCAGACGCGATGGAAGGAAGAAAAATAGGCACTCGAGGCGAGCAAATGGCTGCAAGTTTTATTTCTGAACGCTTCAAACGCTTAGGCTTAACATCATTTCCAGCAAATCCAGAGTATTTGCAGAAATTTACGGTAAACAAATCAGCACATCCACATGCATTTCCTGGAGATGATGGGGAAGTAGCTATCCAAGGCAGAAATGTAGTAGCATATATTGATAATGGTGCTTCGATGAATATAGTTTTAGGAGGTCATTATGATCACCTTGGCATGGGAGAATTTGGCTCCTTACATATGGGTACACCAGAAATTCATAACGGAGCTGATGACAATGCGAGTGGTATTGCTGCTCTTTTAAAACTGGCTAAAGATCTTAAGAAAGCTTCAAAAAGCTACAACTATATTTTCATCGCTTTTTCAGGTGAAGAAATGGGATTGTGGGGATCAAATTATTGGGTAAAAAATCCGAATGTAGATTTAAAGACTATCGCATACATGATCAACATGGACATGGTAGGCCGTTTAAACAATCAACGACAGTTACTCATCAATGGGACTGGGACATCTCCAAATTTTAACACAATCGTTGATCAGGCAAACGCATATAATTTTAAACTTGTAAAAAGCGAATCTGGAATGGGGCCATCAGATTACAGTTCGTTCTATAATGAGAATATTCCTGTATTAAGTTTTTTCACGGGACAACACGAAGACTATCATAAACCTACTGATGATACTGAGAAAATCAACTTCCAAGGGGTAATGGATATTGCAGATTATATATCCAATATTATACGAATAATAAATTCCAATGGAACCCCTGAATTTACAAGGACAAAAGATGAAGAACAAACCCGAATGGACTTTAAAGTCACATTAGGTGTAATGCCCGATTACTTATACGATGGAAAAGGGATGCGTATTGACGGAGTGCGTGAAGGGCGAACTGCTTCAAACGCTGGAATACAAAAAGGAGATATAGTCCTTAAGATAGGGGAAGTAGAAGTTTTAGATATGATGTCATACATGAAAGCTTTGGGTGAATTTGAGGAGGGACAAACTGTGGACATACACATTTTAAGAAATGGGAAAGAAATGGTCAAGAAAGCCACCTTTGTAAAATAATTACTTCTTGTTTCTTATTGTAGCTTATTACTCTTGTGGAAGGTTCTTCTTCCATGATACATAACCGTAAATACAAATCAAAAAATAGACGAAAAATAAAAAGCTAAAATAGTAGAGTCCTTTATAAAGATATATGGGGATGGCTACAATGTCTACCACAAGCCAAAATAACCAGTTTTGTAAATATTTTTTTGCCAAAAGAAATTGTGCTACTAAACTTCCAGATGTGGTAAATGCATCAAAAAACGGAAGATCAGCATCAGTAAAATTCCCCATTGTGTAACCCAGTAATATTGTCCCAAGTACAGTAATTAAAATTGCCCACAATAATCCATCCTTAGATAATATTTTAGTGCTTGCTACATCTGAAGACGGATCCCTTTGAGACCAAACCATCCAGCCGTAAATATTAAGAATGATATAAATGATGTGTAATCCAAAATCTGAGTACAACTTACTATGGAAAAAAATATAGGAAGCTATAGCAACACTGATGAGAGCAAAAGGCCAGGCGATAATCTTTTCTTTGGCTTGAAATGCTACTGCGATTATTCCAGTAATTGTTGCTATGATCTCTAATACTTCCATTATTAGCTCTCTATAAAAATTTCGACAAGTTTAAATAATTCCGCAATACTCATCTCTGAGACTTTTAATATTTCAGTAAACGCAGGTTCTTGAGCTGTCTCAAACGGAAAATAATTACAAACTGGCAAACTGATAAAATCACAGGGTATATGCAGGCTGCTCAAAGATTTAAATTCAGGCAACATAGACATACCTACTATATCAGCATTCAATAAACCTAAAGCCTGGTATTCCGCTTTTGTTCCAGTAGAAGGTCCCTCTTGATACGCATAGACTTTCTCAATTAAGCCCATTTGTACGCTTTTTGAAAATGAAGCTTTAGCCGATTCTAAGATTTCTTCTTTCCCATGTGAAATCATGTTGACAATACTAGTTAGGCTATACCAAGTTCCTATTTTGCAAGATGCATTCAATGCGCCAGAAGCTGAAGTAATTAATATTGCATCCGCAGGAAATTGCCTGAATACATTCTTATAAAATGCATCAATATCTTCCTGGCAATAGCCCTCATAAATATGAAGCTTACCTGAAAATATAATAAAGTCTTTCTGTTTATAACTTACTAGGTAGAGTTTCTTTTCGTGACCATCTAGTGTATGAATTATTTCATTTGTAAACTCTGAATAATCAATGCACTGCTTAACAATAAACTGATCCTTTAATTTACCAAATCCAGAACCTAAAATTACTGCCTTCAACGTCCTATAAATTTAATGTGCTTAATTATTCTAATGTATTCTCACTTGCTACATTCTCAATTTACAATTATTAGAACAAAACTTAATCGACCCAGTAATAATCATCAATCCAGTGGTTTTTACTAATTTCATTGCGACAAAATTGCTCTTTATGCCACATACAATTTACGTACCATCTGATGTTAGAATTCTAAGGGAAACCTTTCCAAGACTTAAAGGCGATTATTCTGATATGCAATCCATCTCAGATTTATATAACTACATTAAAGACAATTTGATCCTAAACTATGATGACTATAGGGAAATTGTTGAAATGCTTTATAGACACCATTACCCAAACTACTTTAAACAAAAACCTGAAATTGCTATTGATACAAATTTTGATTTAGTAATTGCACGTTCCATAGGCTTTGACGATTATGAACACTATATTTCAAATTCCACTTTAGGCTTCAATAAAAACTTACAAAAAGCAATATTGTTAGTATTAAACGGAGAGGAAACTGAGTTAGTCGATTTACTCAATAGTCATAAAGAACTTTTATTTCAAAACTGTATGCTAGGACATCGCGCCAGACTTATTGACTATCTATCTTCAAATGGGGTTGAATTTTGGAGGCAAATCGTACCTGCAAATGCAGACAAAATATTAGAAAAAATATGTTCGCTAAATTTCGATAAATTTGTTACAAATAACATATACGGTGGCAATACAGTGCGGTCCTTAATTGAAAGTAGCGCTCACCCTAAAGCTGCAAAAATTGAATACCGTTTACTTGAAGTCTTAAGCAAATATAATTTATGAAAAATCTCACCTTTATACTCTGCCTTCTTTCATGTTTAGGATGTTCAAAAAAAATAGTGCAAGAAAAATTTCCTGCTGAACGATTGGATAAAATGTATCTTTTTCTCCAAGGAAACTATACAAATAAAGCGCAGGCTGACACAGAAAAAAATGTAGATGAATATCTAATGCACATTGCACCAATCTGGCAACATTTAGCTGATGAACACTGGCTGTATGTGGAAAGATATAAGAAAAATGACGTTAACTTCCCAGTATCTCAACGCGTGATTAAATTAGAAGAAAGTTTAGATTTTTTAAAACAACAAATATATTCTATCCCAAAACAAAATGATTATTTAGGTGGATGGCAGCAAGTTGCTGTGTTTGATTCCATTGGACCTAACAATCTCAGAAAACAAAATGGTTGTACTGTGTTTTTTAAGGAAGATCAGATTAACAATTTTAATGGGGTTACCCTGGGCAAGAATTGTGTCAATAGATTTAAAGGATCGCTGTATGCAAGAACTGACATGAGCGTGACTCCAAATGCTATTCGTCTACTTGAACAAGGTTTTGATGAAAAAAGCATGTACATATGGGGACCAAAGAACGGAGGCTACATATTTGAAAAATTGGTAGAAGACCAAGAGTAGTTATAATCAAAACATTTCAGTCATGCTCTGATTATAGCACTACTGCGGATCTACATCAATATTCATTCGCACAGACTTGTATCCATCAGATGTCTTCATCAAATCCTTCTTTTGCAATACAATCTCCTTTATCCTTTTAGTCTTAGTTGCATCTTTTTCTAATTTAATTGTGATAATTCTTTGGTATAAGCCTCTTACTCTAGCAATTCCAGGTTCAGTAGGCCCTAGTACTCTGTTGCCCAATTCCTTTCTCAATTCCATCGCTAAAATCTCTGCAGCATCTCGCACGATTTCAGGACGCTTATGTTTTAAGTGAATGTAAATTAACCTGAAAAATGGAGGATACTTAAATCGTTTCCTTTCAACCAGCTCCCTTGAAATAAACCTTGAAATATTATTGTCTATAGTTTCAAGAATTACAGGATGCGTAGGACTAAACGTTTGAATAATCATTTTTCCTTTCTTAGTCTTTCGCCCTGCCCTACCGCACACTTGTGTAAACAACTGAAAAGCACGTTCGTGTGCTCTAAAATCTGGGAAATTCAATGTTTTGTCAGCATTAAGGATTCCTACAAGAGAAATATTATCAAAATCTAAACCTTTGGTGATCATTTGCGTACCTACCAAAACGTCAATATTCATGAGTTCAAAATCCAACAGAATTTTTTCAAATGCTGATCGCGTTTTTGCAGTATCATAATCCAACCTTTTAATTCTAGCTTCTGGTAAAAGAGTCCTTAATTCATCCTCAATCTTTTCTGTTCCAAATCCCAATTTTATTAAATCTTGGTTTCCACACCTAGGACAGTTAGCAGGTAAGTTTTCTCTCTTCCCGCAATAATGACAACGCAATTCATTGAACCGATTATGCACAGTCATTTTAACATCACAGTTAGTGCATTCAGAATACCAATCGCAAAGGGAACATCGCAGAACAGGAGAATACCCTCTTCTATTTTGGAATATTATAACCTGTTCCTTTCTTTCAATTGTCTCCGTAATCTGCGCAAGCAACTCTTTGCTAAACATGCCCTTCATTCTTCCTTGCTTGTAAGCAATATTTAGATCTATAAGCTGAATTTCTGGTAGCTCAACACCACCAAAACGTTCCATCAATTCCACCTTTAAGAATTTTCCCTCTTCTACATTTCTAAAGGACTCTAAAGACGGAGTAGCAGAACCCAAAATTATTCTTGCATTATGCAGATGGGATAAAAAGATTGCAGTATCCCTAGCATTATATCTAGGAGCAGGGTCACTTTGTTTAAATGACGCATCATGCTCTTCGTCCACAATGATGAGTTTCAAGTTTTTGAATGGTAAAAATAGACTGCTCCGCGCTCCTAATACAATAGGTAATCCTGCTCTTAGTTTTTTCCAAACCTCTACGCGCTCATTATTACTTATTTTGCTATGATACACTTCAATATCAGCAGCAAACACATCTTTCATTCTTTGGGTTATCTGAGTTGTTAGTCCTATTTCTGGCAAGAGATACAAGACCTGTCCACCTGCCTTGATAACTTCTTCAATACGTTTCATGTAGATGAGTGTCTTCCCGCTACCAGTTATACCATGTAGAAGAACTGGCTTTTTTTGTTTGTCTAAACCTTTAATTTCTTCAAGTACACTTTCTTGTAATGGAGATAACTTTGGAATTTCATCTATAGACTCATATTTCCTTTTTAGTCTCGATTCTTCTCTTTGTTCTATTAAAAGGATTCCTTTTTCAATAAGCTTTTTAATAACCGCTGACGTCACATCCGCAGTCTCCATAACTGCTTTTTTACTCACACTATCTCCCTTTTTAGAAATACTGATAAAGGCCAAAATTGCTTTCGTTTGTTTTGAAGATCTTTTGACTAAATCCAGAGCCTCATGCATGGCCTCCTCCTTCCTATAATTTTCTGTAAGACTCAGGTATGGTACTAGTTTGGCTTTATATTTTTGTTTAAGCTCTTCTTTTAGTACTGCAACACCCTTTGCCATCAATGATCGTATCGTAGGATAAATCGTCTTCTTTTGGAGGATGTCCTGAACATCATAAAGCGGGATTTCATTTCTCAACTCTAAAGCCTCAGCAAGCAGGAATTCATCGTCATCAAGCTCAGAAAATGGAATTTCATTATCATGGGCTAATATGATTTTACTTTCACTGGAAAGCTTGAGTCCAGATGGTAAGGCAACTGACATTACCTCACCTAATGAACAGCAATAATACGACGAAATCCATTTCCATAATTCTAGCTGCTTTTGGCCAATTATTGCAACTTCATCCAAAACGGAGATGATATCCTTGACTGGATAAGCAGGCTTTTCTCCTTTTCTAATACCTATAATAAGACCAGAATATAATTTGTTCTTTAAGCTAACCTCTGCTCGAATTCCAAATAATATCTTGTCTATCAATTCATTAGGAACTGAATAGTCATAAACCTTAGGTATTGCTAAAGGTATGAGAACTGAAACGTATGTTTTTTCTTGATTTTCCAATACTGCTACTACTTCAAATGTAAAGAAACTTACATATAATAAATCAAATATGTTTTTTGGTAATTAGAGATATAGACCTATATTGTGTTATATTCAACTGTAGGATATTAGACACAATATCTTATAGTGTAAGCAAGCTTAAGACACTTTAAATTCAAGTTTGTAACACGTTTTGAATTTTGAGAATTCTTAATATTAAATGCCCTTAATTCCAATATCGATTTTTAAGCAGATCAGCGGTTAGACTAGTTTTAACCGCTTTTTTTATGCCCCAAAATAATCAATCGCCGCTCTATACGTATTCGCATGCGCATCAATAATGTCTGTTAGTTTTTCAGAATATCCTCCACCCATACTCACAGCAACAGGAATTTGCCTCTTCTCACATATCTCAAAAACATGCTGATCCCTTGCCTTGCACCCCTCCTTAGAAATAGACAATCTTCCTAATTTATCTGAATCTAAAATATCCACACCACTTAGGTAAAAAATAAGATCAGGTTTTACTTTGTCAACTAAAGATTCTAAGGTCTCCATTAAAATTTCAAGATAGACTTTATCTCCTGTTCTATCCTCTAATCCAATATCCAAATCTGACTTCTCTTTCCTTAAAGGATAATTCCTTTCCCCATGCATGCTAAACGTAAATACCTTACTATTGTTTTGAAAAATGCGTGCTGTACCATTCCCTTGGTGAACATCCAAATCTACAATTAGAATTTGCTTAACAAGACCTTCCTGTAACAGTAAATTTGAAGCAATTGCGAAATCATTAAAAATACAAAAGCCCTCACCCCTATCTCTAAAACTATGATGCGTGCCTCCAGCAATATTCAAAGCACAAGAAAATTCAAGGGCATGCTTAGCACATTGATACGTAGCCCCCGCTATATGTTTTCCGCGCACTATAAGTTCGTCAGAAACTGGAAAACCTATATCACGGATTTCCTTCTTGCTCAATTCCAAATTATCCAACTTGCACAAATACTCTTTACTGTGTGTCAATTCCAATTGTTCGTTACACAGTGCTATTGGCTCAAAAAAAACATCCTCAGTTACTGCACTTTCATATAACAACTGCTGCGGCAATAAAGAATATTTTTCCATCGGAAATCTATGGCCTTGAGGTAGTGTGTATTTATAATTTGGGGAATACCCGATTTTTATCAACGAATTATTTTACCGCAAGATAGTGATATCACCAGAATAATACAGTTCGTCTCCCACGGCATTTTCAAGAACGATATAATACATATACACTCCCGGCTTTAATTCTTTGCCATTCAATTTACCATCCCAACCATCTGAAAGTTTGTTTGTGTGTACATTTTCTCGATATGCAACCGTATTCCCCCAACGATCAAAAATGAGAAATTGCTTAACTCTCCTATCCTCTCTGGATTGAATATAAAAAACATCATTTGTTCCATCTCCGTTAGGACTGAAGATATTGGGAATATAAATCGCTTCTTCTCTTTCTACAGGAACATATAGGATCAACTCCTCTTTACAAGAATTAGAATATGTGATTTCAATTTTAAATGTTGTTGATTGAGTTAATATCGCAACTGGATTGAAACAGTCTGAACAAGTTAATAAATCCGCATTATTCCATTCTATCCCTATTATTTGTTTATCAGAATAAATGCCTAATTGGTACATGCCATCTGAAAGAATAGAATATTCCGCATTTGCTCCAATTAATTGAGCTTGTAAATTTATAACTTCAAAAGAATCCAAGTTTGAACAGTTGTTTGATTCGTCATAAGATTCTAAATAATAAGTCCCTAAAATCAAATCCTCCTCTACCAAATCTGATGTTGCAATAATACTACCATCCGGCCTAAACCAAACAAATCGTATATCCTCACTTACATCAGAAGCACTTGCATCCAAAACAAAAGAAAATGGATCACACGGATCAGCCAAAACTTGCTCAATAAAAATAAAAGGTATTTCATAATCAATAGTAACAGTGACTGAATCAACAGATACACAACCATCATCAAAATTTACACTGAAAAAATATTTTCCTCCTTTATCAACAATTACCGAACTGCTATTTGAAACTACTATTCCATCACTATTCAACCAAGATGGATTACCTCCGTTTTGACTTTGGCCTTCTAAGAGAACTGTGATATTCTCACAACCTATTGTTTGATTCATTCCTGCTTCCACTTCATATGGGCATTCAGATAGAGAAGTCATAAGAGAACTATGAACGCAAACTGCATTCCCTAACAGAGGATACAAAACTATTAATTGAAAGATTAATAATTTTTTAAGTCGTTCAACAATTCTATAATCTTTCATTTAATTCAAACTGAAAGAAAAGCTACATGAATAGTGCTATGCAGTAAATTACTTTGACCTAGTTCCTACCTTAATAAGGTAACATTACCTGAATATGAAAACTCACCCCTTCCTGGAATTTCTACAACAAAATAATATACGTAGACCCCAGGAATTACATCCTCTGCATTCCATTTGCCTTCCCACCCAATTGAAGGATCATTTGTAAAACCAGTATTCACATGGTAAACAATATTTCCCCATCTGTCGTAAATTGTAAAATCTTTTAATTCATATTCTGTTTCTGACTGAATGAAAAAGACATCATTCGTTCCATCATCATTTGCACTAAAAATACTAGGGATAAAAATATCCGTAGACGCTAATTCTTCAATTAACAAGGTATCCAGTAACTGACATCCATTCCCATAAAAAACAGTAAGGTATAATTCTTGGTTGCTATCTCCACTTGCAATAGTACTTGGACAGTTTGTACATTCTACTAAAGAGCTTGGAGACCAGATTACACTATCCACTGTAACATTCGTTGAGTAACTGACACTGTAACTATCGCCCACTATAGAACCTATAACTGCTTCTAATTGTGGGTTTGTATTTACATTGACTTGGAAGAGACTAATTTCTGAACAAGCACTTGCATCTTCTATGATGGCAGATGCTGAACTAATTGTTGTAAAAAATGAAAAAGGTAAACTGTTTACTTGATACAATTGACCATTTCCTGTATTACTAATTGTAAGCGGTAGGTTCAAAATATCCGCACTCTCTAGAATAACTTCTATCTCATCATCGCCTAAACATCCTTCTAAGACAGTAAATGTATATCCACGATCATAGACTAAATTTACAGTATACAATGTGTCGCATTCTTGGGCACTTGAAGCATTTACCACACTTGTGCCAGAAGGTGTATTTTCATCAAACGTCATCCCCCCTAATGTGATACTCTGTCCTGCACAAAGCGTATCTGTCAAAAATGCATTTACTTCTTGATCTATACTAACCGAAACAATTATTATGCTATCACAGCCATTCGAAGTCGCATTCGGCAAAATCTCCTCGCCCATTTGATTGGATTCTCCATACTCTGTTCCATTTACTATAATAGTAGAACCTGGACAAAGACTTGCATCCACAAAACCCTCAGCAACTGGAAAGAAGTCTAAATCTATGTTTACTAAACTATCACATCCTGCTGTAGAGGCACCTGTCAATACTTCGCTGCCATTTTGGTTGTTAATGTCGTAAACTGTATTATTTATACTTATTGAAAACTCCGGGCAAAACGTTCCATCAAAGATCCCCATGACCTGACTTGCAAAACTTAAATTAACATTGACTGTACTATCACATCCTTGACTTGAAGCATCCACAATAACAACAGTACCTGTAGGATTATTCACATCAAAAACTTCTCCATCTACAATTATAGATTGGCCAACGCACAGTTCCATAGCAAGCATAGATTCTGCTAAGGGATGGAAACTTAAATTGACTTGAACTGTACTATCACAACCCAGTGATCCACCTCCCATAATTAAAGCAGTACCCATAGGATTTGTTATATCAAATGTACTATCTCCAATTGTTATACTCTCATCTGTACACAAAGGGCCATTAAATGATCCCGGAATGCTTGTAATAAAGTTAAGATCTACATTTATAATTGAATCACACCCAAAGACACTTCCATTGGGCAAAAGTTCTGATCCAGAAGGGTTATTTATATCATACGTTGTTCCATTTAAAACAACGATAAAGTCTGAACAGCGATCACCGTCAACTACAAATTCGCTGAAGTCTGTAAAGTTTAAATCTACAGCAATTGTACTATCACAATTAAAAATAGTATTTATTGAAAATGTATCTGTTGGATTTGTTTCATCAAAAACCTGCCCGCCGATTGTAATGCTAGAACCTGTGCAAAGTGTCTGATTTACAAATGTGGTATCGTTACCATAAGTACTGATGTCTACAGATTCGTTAATGCCATAGATACAACCTGACCCTGTCTCCATAGAAAGAATTGTAATTGTATAATCATGACCTGGGTCCAATATTGCGAATTCTAAAAAGACGGGATCAAAATTATTGCATATAACCAAATTTGCAGTATTTCCAGTCGTCTGTGTAAGTAACAATGTGTCCAAAAATATGTTCCCATCTTCATCTATAATTTCCCAAATGGAAAGCGCTGATTCTGAAGAATAGAAGAGCTGCAATTCAGCACATGCACCTTCACATAAATCATTTAAGTTAGTCGATAGACTTGCTGTAGATTCTGCATTGACCTCAATTTGAATTTCAGCGTTATCTTCCGGGCAAGCTCCTCCCCCAACTGTGTAGGCAAAACTATAAGCTCCAGAAATCAAAGGAGTGAAAATTGACCCTACTAACAAACCTGTAGTATTGGGATCAGAAAATGTTCCACCCAATGCTGCTTCTGCTGGTAGTAATGTAGTCAGATCTACTCCTGCAATTGTGCAAAGAGTATCAATAACATCTGGACCAGCTGTAACACTAGAGACAATGTTTACAATAATTTCAGCAACGCCCATGTCTTCACACGGATTAGCTCCAGTTCCCATATGGGTAAACAGATAAGCATTCCCCTCCTCTAGTAAATTCGTATTAATTGTAGTTCCACTTAAAGCACCTACTGTTGTCGTATCTGTGAACGTACCAACGAAATCATTCCCAGACAGTGCTGTAAGTAAATCAAAATCAGATCCTGAACAAACGAACACTTCATTGTTAGAACCCACACTTAAAAATGGATTTTCTATCAGTTCAAATTGCACTTGTGCTGATACACATCCGTCCATATCTTCTGCTTCTATAAAATAAATTCCAGGTGCCGTAGGTACGAAAGGACTGCCTGTAAATACCAGGGTTCCCATATCATCATACCAATTCGCAGTAAGTCCAGCGAGAATCATTGCATCTATACTTGGAATAGACTCATTACTACAATACGATACATTAACATTTGTTGGATCTTCTACAACTCCACAATCACAGCCCATAAACTCAAAACTGAATTCAGCTGTGCACATAGTAAGAGGATCTGTCGCAGATACAATCACTGTCCCCAAATCTGCAGGAATGGTAAACATGTAAGTAGAACCTGACCCAGTAATCACAGCAGCGCCTATATTTATAGTCACCGTTGTGCTAATACCTGTATTTAATGTAAATGTAAATTCTGTATTTCCATTAATACATGCATCATCAAAGAATGAAAAAACAGGACTTTGATTTACCACTACAGTTATCACTGCTGAGTCATCTAAACAACCCG
>CALCMJ010000177.1 GCA_937967615.1 uncultured Saprospiraceae bacterium | reverse complement strand
TTGGTCTATAATTCAATTTAAATCCATACGCAATCCCTGACATCACCAAAAGAGCTACCAGGGTACTAGGTATTACCTTAGTAATCCGTTTAAAACCAAAAATTATAATAATTGTACCTAAGGCCAGAATTAGCTCTAGCCAATTTATATTTCTGATTGCACGAGGCATTACTTTAAGCGCACCAAGAACTCCAGAAGCTTCCTTCGCTGCTAAGGTTTGGGATTCCTTTAATATTTCATCTTGAGTAATGTTCTGCGCGCGAGCAATTGTTTCTTTAAAATCCTCTAAGACCAAAATTCCTTCTCCTGCCTCATCCTTCAAGATATTATCTAATATTATTTCCTCTGCAAAAGGCTTGTATTGCTCCACATACTCAACATCCTCTTTTGGATAATAACCTAGGGCCGGTAAAATTTGAGTAAGCAATATAATTACTCCAATTGCAGTCATAAATCCTGAAACTACAGGGTATGGAATGTATTTAATATACTTACCTAAACCCATAAACCCTAAACCCACTTGCATGATTCCTGCTATTAAAAAAACAGTTAAGATTGCCGGCAATGCTTTATTAACATCTCCATCAAAATTAGCAACCATCCCGGCAATAATTACCATACTTACTGCGGTCATAGGGGCAGTAGGTCCTGAAATCTGTGTATTTGTACCTCCAAATAATGCAGCAAAAAAACTAATAAATATTGCTCCATACAATCCAGCACTTGGGCCCAATCCAGAACTAACCCCAAAAGCCAATGCTAAAGGGAGTGCAACTATTCCAGCTGTAACTCCACCAAACATGTCTCCTTTGAAATGTTTGAAATCAAATAATTTATCCATCTTAATTTGTTTACTATAATTTTAATAACATCGTTTAGTTTCTGAATGTATTTTCAGAAATTAATTTTTCATAATCAATGAGTTTAAAGTATAAACTGCTTATGAATTTCACTACCGTTGATTTAAGCAATGAAATCTCGCCAGAAGATCTAATCTTAGGTGAGTTGTTAACTAGATAAATTATGCCAAGTCGGGGGGAGGAAAGGGAATATCCAGATGAGGTGCTAAGATATAAATGTAAGAGCTTAAAGAAGCAAGGCTCTTTTTAGTTGAAATGTCAACATCGTAAAAGGCATTACAAATTTTCTCTGTATTATCTTCTGACTCAGTAGTCTCTTCCTTTTCTTCTGAATCAAGTTCATCAAAATTATTGCATATCTCCAACTCAAATCCAGTGTCTAAAAAATAAGAACTTATAATTGGTTCAGAAACCATTGTGCATAAAAGCAATAGAGTCAAACTCAATTTTGCAAACTCATTTAGACGAAACATGATATGTTCTCTTTCTCTTTTCATTCTTCAATTACTCTGAAGACTAAGTTCTTATAAAATATACTTATACTTTCCAATCCTTGATTCACGTCTGTCAACAAAGGTAGGTGCTCCGCAAAATATCTTTGTTGGTGCGCACCTTCAATTACTGTTGAAATCAACATGTGCGGAAATTTAAATTTTGGATTAATTTCCAAAACTAAATCACCTACCCGCTGTACAACACGCTTATAAACCTCAAAGAAGCCCTTTTTGTTTTCTTCATCCACCTCTTTAATATGATAAGTTTTTACACCCTCATTTATTACAATCTTATCCAAGTGAATTTCATTAATATATGAAGGTGAATTGTCCTTAATTGGAGGCTCCGTCAGAATTTTTATTGCCTTTTCTAATCTTTCCTTAGAAGAATCAATGTTCGCAACAGCAAAAACCAATTTATATTCTATCCAACACCAATACCAATAATTCAGATAGACTAATAACATATGCTTACTTATAAAATAGCGGTATATAGACTTTTCTGGAGACCCTATCTTTTTCCCAAGTTTGCTAAACGTAAAAGCCTCAAACCCTAAATCATTTATAGTATCTATACTACCAGTTACTATTTTCCTTCCCAATTCTGAGAGACTTGGGTCTCTCAAATAGGTATGCTCACTTACATTTATATTTACTTGTAGATGTTCCATAACAGATACTTCCGCAAATGTAACAGTATTACTGTCATATAATAGAATTATACTGTTATTTTATTTTTAAAAATGAAAGAACACAAGAATCCCACCCATTATTTATTAAAAAATCTTATCGCACCTTGCATTTAATATTCTTTAATCGTAATATTGCAATGAATAGATATAATGGGAATAACTAAGACAGAATTTTATACAACAGAACAGAATAGAATAGCTGCCCTCATGAAGGCCATTGGCCATCCAGCAAGGGTTGCGATTCTGCAGTATTTAATCGAAAAAAAATCTTGTATCTGCGGTGAGATAGTTGATGAAATAGGTCTTTCCCAACCCACTATATCTCAACACCTAAGAGAACTTAAATCCATAGGACTTATTTCTGGCAGTGTAGATGGCACAAAAGTATGTTACTGCATTAATGAAGACACCTATAAAGAACTCATTCAAGTTTTCAACAAAATTTTTGGAACTCAAATAATTATTAACAAGAATGGGTGTTGTTAAATTTTCAAATACCACTAAAAAAAATAACATGACTATTGAACAAATTAAAACACATCTCTCAACTGCTGAGACTATAGCATTTGAACTGCCAGATGGCACACTTGTTCCTAATCACTTTCACGTGACGGAAGTGGGAAAAGTGACTAAAGATTTTATTGATTGTGGCGGAACAATACGACATGATAAAGTTGCAAACTTTCAACTTTGGGAAGCAAATGATTATGACCACCGCTTACATCCAGAGAAATTAATCCACATTATTGAACTCTCACAAAAAAAACTTGGGATTGGTGACTTAGACATTGAAGTAGAATACCAGGGAGATACAATAGGTAAATATGGAGTGGATTTCAATGGACAACATTTTATTTTAACTAGCAAAAAAACAGACTGTCTAGCAAAAGAGAATTGTGGCGTCCCAGAAGCCTCTACTATGGTTGATCTTTCTTCACAAACATCAAACTGTTGTGAACCTGGCTCTTCCTGTTGTTAGATGAAACTAGAAACTATTCATAAGGACAATTTCCAAGATCTCCTCAAGATTTACAAAGAAGGCCAAGCCACAGGCTTGGCCACTTTTGAAACGGCTTTGCCTAGCTGGGAATCTTGGGACGCAAGCCACCTTAGATTTGGGCGCATTGCATTACTTGATAATACTACCATGCAAGCATGGGCCGCACTTTCTCCTGTCTCCAAAAGACATGCCTATCGCGGAGTTGCTGAAATTAGTATTTATGTAGCTGCAAAAGCTAGAGCTAAAGGCCTTGGGAAACATCTTTTACAGGAACTTATAAATCAAAGTGAGGAGAATCAAATATGGACTTTGCAGGCAGCAATATTTAATAATAATATAGCAAGCATAAGATTGCATGAAAACTGTGGATTTCGTAAAATTGGCCTTCGAAAAAAAATAGCCCAAAGAGACGGTGTATGGTTCGATAATATATTGATGGAACGCAGAAGCACTCTAGTAGGAATATAAGGATTGTTTAGTATGAGCGAATTAAAAGAAATAGCAAAGGTATTTTTTAAGTTAGGAACAATTGCCTTTGGTGGCCCCGCTGCCCACGTAGCAATGATGGAGGATGAAATAGTGAAGAAAAGGAAATGGATGACACAAGAACATTTCCTAGATTTAATGGGTGCCACGAATTTGATTCCTGGACCTAACTCTACTGAAATGACCATACATTGCGGTCACGAAAGAGGCGGATGGAAAGGATTATTTATAGCCGGCTCCTGCTTCATTTTTCCAGCAGTAGTCATCACCCTAATTTTTGCTTGGGCGTATGAAAAGTATGGTCAGCTACCTGAAGTTGAACCCTTCATTTATGGAATTAAGCCTGCAGTTATTGCTATAATATTATCTGCAGTATTTAGACTAGGAAAAAAAGCACTTAAAACCACAGAACTGGGAATCCTTGGACTTATCACTTTAATTGCAACTCTTTTAGGTGTACACGAAATCGTAGCCCTTTTCTCCTGTGGATTATTGGGGATACTTTGGTACCTAATTAAAAATAGCAGAAATCAAACTTTGAGTTTCCTTCCGATTATACTTTTACAAACATCAAATTTGAAAATACTTTTGACATTTTTAAAAGTTGGAGCAATATTATATGGCAGCGGTTATGTTCTCTTCGCTTTCTTGGATGCTGAACTTGTCAACAATGGATTACTATCCAGACCTGAACTCATGGACGCTATCGCAGTTGGACAATTTACACCAGGACCAGTATTGTCCACATCCACATTTATTGGTTACCAACTCGGAGGATTCTGGGGTGCCATAGCGGCAACAGTGGGTATCTTCCTTCCCTCCTTTTTATTTGTATTATTGTTAAATCCTCTTATACCAAAGATGCGCCAATCCAAAATTATTTCGGCCTTCCTTGATGCCGTCAATATTGCAGCCGTTGCTGTGATTGTGGCAGTATGTGTAGAAATGGGCAAGGAAAGCATTACAGATTGGCGAGCTATACTTATCATGGCAATAAGCTTAATTGTTGTCTTTGGTTATAAAAAATTAAATAGCGCATTTATCGTTTTTGGTGGTGCCATTCTTGGATTCTTGCTTACATTCATTTGAACCAGAGTAATTAATGGTACGCCCACGGACAGTTCCTAAGTGTATAAATGAATTAACTTTACAATCTTAAGATATATACATGGAAGTGAAACATCAAGAAGTTAAGGACTATTACGGGAAGCAACTCCAAAGCAGTGAAGATCTTAAATCCAACGCTTGCTGCCCTATCGCAGCGCCGCCTAAATATATCCAAGAAATACTTGATTTAATACACGATGAAGTAAAAGACAAATACTACGGATGTGGTCTGACTATCCCCAATGAATTGAAAGGATTAAAAGTTTTAGACTTAGGTTCTGGAAGCGGACGAGATTGTTTCATTGCATCAAAGCTAGTGGGACAGGAAGGAAGCGTTGTAGGAATTGATATGACAGAAGAACAACTTGCCGTTGCAAATAAACATATTGATTTTCATACAGAAAAATTTGGATACAAATATGCAAATGTAAAGTTCATTAAAGGAAATATTGATTCTCTCAGTGAACTAGGTCTAGAAGAAGGAAGTTTTGATTTGATTATTTCTAACTGTGTAATTAATCTTGCACTTAATAAACAGAAAGTACTTTCTGATGCATTCCGATTATTAAAAACTGGAGGAGAAATGTACTTCAGTGATGTTTACGCTGACCGCAGAGTAAGTAAAGAATTACAGAACGATCCTGTCTTGTGGGGAGAATGTCTAAGCGGAGCATTGTACTGGAATGACTTTCTCAATTTCGCAAAACATGCTGGCTTTACTGATCCAAGAATTATCGAAAGCCATCCTATTGGAATAGAAAATCAAGAATTAGAAAATAAAATAGGTGAACACAAATTCTTTTCAGTTACATATAGATTATTCAAAATAGATGGCCTAGAATCTGACTGTGAAGATTATGGCCAAGCAGTTTCTTATAAAGGAAGCATTGAAAATTGCGCAAGTGCATTCAATCTTGATAACCATCACAATTTCCCAAAAGGCAAAATGATAACTGTTTGCGGAAATTCTTTTAAAATGCTAGAAGACACGCGATTTGCAAAACATTTTAATTTCTATGGATCATGGGATACCCACTATGGTATCTTTGAAGGATGCGGAGGCGACATGCCGTTTAAAGAAGGAAGTAACGACGACGCAATTCCCTGCTGTTAACGCACATGCATTCTATTAGTTTTTAAGCCTTCAAGAGTATTTCACAAATCCTTTCTGAAGTTTTCCCATCCCATAAAGGAGGAATACTACCCTGCTTAGCCTCTCCCTTTTGAATTTGAGAGAATAGATTAAGCGTCGTATCTGGGTCTAAATCTTTTACTAAAAAATTTGTTCCTAATGTAACTGTAATTGGTCGTTCAGTACTACTCCTGAAGGTGATACATGGCACTTGTAAAAATGTGGTTTCTTCTTGTATTCCCCCTGAGTCAGTAATCACCATCTTCGCAGAATCCATTAGCCTCAAAAATTGTAAATACCCTTGAGGCTCTAGAATAAAAATATTTTCTATGGAGCTAAAATTCTCTAGGAGATTAAACTTTTCAACATTCTTTCTTGTTCTTGGATGCATTGGAAATACAACAGACATTTGTTCAGACACACCCACAAGTATTTTAAGTATATTTTTTAGTCCTTCTATATTATCAACGTTTGAAGGCCTGTGCATCGTGACTAACGCATACTCCTTTTCTTTTACATCTCCATTAACTAATATATCTTTTAGACTTAAAGCATTTGCCTTTTTTCTATAATGGACTAGAGAATCAATCATAACATTACCTACAAAATGAATCTTATGATCAGCAATGCCTTCATTTTTAAGATGATCTAATCCACTCTGTTCTGTCACAAAAAGCGAATCACAAATACGATCTGTAATAATCCTATTTATCTCCTCTGGCATATCAGTATCCCCACTTCTCAATCCCGCCTCCACATGGATTGTTTTGATTCCCATTTTGACACCTACTATGGAACAGGCAAGTGTTGAATTTACATCTCCCACTACAAGTATAACATCAGGTTTTTCAGCTTCTACTATCTCCTCAAATTTTAACATGATGTTTGCAGTCTGATAGGTATGTGAGCCACCTCCTATTCCTAAAAAATAATGCGGTTTAGGTAATTCCAATTGATTAAAAAAGATATCACTCATTCTTGCATCATAATGTTGTCCCGTATGCACAATGACTGACTCTATCCTGTTGGAATCAATAAATGCCCTATGCAACGGCGCCACTTTCATGAAATTTGGTCTTGCTCCTACTACACTAATTATTTTCTTCAATGCCTGTTCTTTTTAAATAGAAATCTGTTCAATTATAATACAAAGATAAACTTTAAGTCTTCAGATAAATTTGATGAATGTATTCTTGTCTCACCACTTCATGCAAATATCACTCTATATATGAAATACAGAGAATAATTCTTGGGTATACATGAACAAAAGTTTACTTTTTACTATTTTAATACGAAATAAAGGACTTTGAAGTTTACAGGAAATACAAACGAATACTTCGAAATTTTGAACATTGATAGTTCAAATATAGATCTCGTAAATAAACAAGAGGATGGCGTTCTTTCTATGCTATGGTTCACAGAGGACAACAATACAGTCCTTATAGATACAGTAGAACATACATTCAATAAAAACCAAATTGTATTTTTCACCCAATTTAATAACAGACTAGCTAAACAAATCCAATCCGCAAAATTTCTAAAGTTCAATACCCCCTTCTATTGCATTCTTGATCATGATAGTGAAGTTAGCTGCAAAGGAATTCTATTTTATGGGTCTTCTAATATTCCCATCCTTAACCCAAACGAGGAAGATATTAACATACTCTCTACCGTCTGGCAAATGGCAATCAATGAATTTAAATCTGCTGACTCTTTGCAACTAGAAATGCTCCAGATGATGCTGAAACGTATTCTCATTCTCTGTACACGCATCTATCAAGCTCAGGATAATTTTTCTGAAATAGACAAAGGCCAAGTAGACATAGTAAGAGAATTTAATTACCTCGTAGAACAACATTTCAAAACAAAACATACTGTTTCTGAATACGCAGAATTACTTAATAAATCCCCAAAAACAATTTCTAACATCTTCGGAAAATTAAAAAGCAAGTCTCCTCTTCAAATAATTCAAAACAGGATTATGTTAGAAGTAAGAAGAATGCTTAGACATACTGACAAGCCCATATCAGAAATAGGCTACGAAGTGGGCTTCAATGATGTACAGTCCTTTAGTAGATTCTTCAAGAAAAATGAAGGCATTCCTCCCACTGAATTTAGATCAAGCTAGAATACATACTTCTTTATAAATTTTAAATATTTGGGCATGCCCTGTGCACGCTACGTGTACACAGGTCGCTCCTTTCCTGGCTCACCATTCGGCTCGGCCCCTATGGGTCTGAACTGCCAGCATAATGAAATGTATAACGCCTAGTATTAAATTTAGCCACAACAACAATTGAAACAAGAACTTTCACAAGCAGCTCACCTTCCAGGCAGCTCATGCGGACATCGCTTCATCTAAACATAAGTTCAAAAAAAATAAGTCATTCCTGTTATATAAAGAGCAAAAGGACATATTGTATAGCATAAAGGAATATTTGCATAAGCTATTGGGAAGTATTGACTAAACTCAGGGAAATCTTGTCTATAACAAAGGATGCTTTTAGCCACATCTTTGTATTGTAATTAATTCATAAACAAAATAAAATAATACGATGCAAAAATTTAATGTTCCTACAAAATCAGAAGTTTCCGAAAAAAATCAAGAAATATTCACTTCATTAGAAAAATCTCTAGGCTTTGTTCCTAATCTATATGCATACTACGCCAAGAGTGATTCTGGTCTATCAGATTATCTTGCTTTTCAAAACCGTCCAAGTTCGCTTTCTAAAAAAGAAAAAGAAATAATAAACCTTGTAGTTAGTCAATTTAACAGCTGCGGATACTGCCTATCTGCGCACACCGTAATAGCAGGAATGAATGGATTTTCTCCTGAACAAATTATTGAATTGCGTAAAGGAACTGCAAGCTTTGATGATAAACAAAATATCTTAGCACAATTTGTTTTAGAGATTGTTTCTAAAAAAGGACAAGTATCTACATCTGCAAAAGAAATTTTCTTTAATGCCGGCTATACAGAAGAAAACTTAATAGATGTTGTTTTCAATATAGCAGATAAAACAGTGAGCAATTTCATCCACAACATAGCTCAGTTTGAAATTGATTTTCCTTTAGCTCAGGGAGTGGAAGCTCCTCTTGCAACTGCCTAAATTTTTATTATTCAAATAGCAGGTATTTCAAAAGTGAAATGCCTGCTATTATAAAAAACCAACTTTAAGTCATGAAAAATCCAAACCTAATTCTAATATCATTCTTAGCGCTACTTATGACCGCTTGCATTAAAGACGATTTTGTTGATGACAAAGTTGATCCTCTCCTAAGGATAATTTCCGCGATTGACACAATTGAGATAAATACAACTTATCAATTTGAATCCAAGTACTTAAATAATGTTGGGAATGAAGAAGATGTTGATGTCATCTGGTCAAGTTCAGATCCATCCATTATAGAAATATCAGCAAACGGATTAGCATTTGCTAAGACTGAAGGGCAGGCAATTATATCTGTATCTCTTGGAAATGACACCTCTTCTTTAATGGATTCTGCAGAAGTAAATGTAGGGGATAACACAATAAAAATTAAACAATTCTCCATGGGTACAATAAGAACGACTTCGTCCTACAAACTGGAAGGTGATTTTGAATTAAAAGAGCAAGAGAACGGCTTAAATTTAAGTTTTGCTGATAACTATTCCGCATCAACTGCACTACCTGGTCTATTTGTATATTTTTCCAATAATAAAAATTCTATTGCCAACGCATTTGAAATCGGAAGTGTAGAAGTCTTTAATGGTGCCCATTCCTATGAATTAGTTGGAGTTGGCTTTTCAGACTACAAATACATTGTATATTTCTGCAAACCCTTCAATGTAAAAGTGGGAGACGGTGAATTGTAAACTTCAAAAAAAAAAAAATGAAACAAATATATTTAACTGTATTCTTCCTAGTTCTAAGCATAGCTACTGCAAGCGCAGGAGGCCCATGGCCACAGAAAAAAGGACATGGTTATTTCAAATTATCAGAATGGTGGACTATTTTTGATCAACATTATACAGATTCTGGTCAAATAGATCCCAATGTGACTTCTGGAGTATTCAACACATCATTCTATGCAGAATATGGAATAACAAACAGATTCACTACAATTGTTAATGTGCCTCTTTTAAGTAGAAACCTTATAAACAATTTAAGATCTGAAACTACAAACGAAATTATAGTTGCAGGAGATGCAATCAATACTATCGGGGATATAGATGTTGGATTAAAGTATGGAATCACCAAAAGGGGTGCCACAATTCCAATTGCCGTAAGTCTAATACTTGGAATTCCTACCGGTACTGAAAATGGTGGGAGTCAGCAGAATCTTAATACTGGAGATGGGGAGTTTAATCAAATCCTCAGAATAGATGCGGGAAGAGGTTTCAATTTAGGAAGTTATTCTGCTTACCTTAGTGCCTACACAGCTATTAACAACAGATCTAATAATTATTCTGAGGAGTTTAGATACGGCATAGAGTTTGGCCTTGGTACCTTTAATAAAAAACTATGGACAAGCACAAAAATAAATGTCGTAGAATCTTTCAAAAATGGGGCAACTGCTGAAACTATAACAAGCACAAGTCTTTTTGCAAACAACACAGAATACAGTAGCATAACACTTGAAGCTAACTACTATCTAACTAAGCATATTGGTATTTCTGCTAGTATAGCAGGTGCTTTCAGAGGCGAAATAATTGCAGCTGCACCTTCTTATAGTCTTGGTGTATTTTATGATATGAAGTAATTTAATCCGTAATGTCCCAATATTTATTAAATGAAAAACAAAATAATTATGACTCTTTTGAAGCCCAAAAATATGTTCCTCATTGGATTAGCAATTATTATCACTGGGGTAGTTGCAGCATCTGATTTAAATAACCTAGCTCTTACTTCCTTAAGCACTATTAAAAGCATAACTGGAAACAAAGTAGATCTAGAGAATATTGATAATAAGGCATCAATTAAAATTGATAATAGCAATTGGAATAGTTTACTCCAAAAATATGTTCGTGAAAATGGGGATGTTGACTATCAAGGATTCCTAAGCGAAAAAAATAAATTAGAAGAGTATTTAAATCAATTAAGTATAAATCCTCCTAGCAAGAACGCATCACGAAATGAACAAATGGCATATTGGATAAATGCATATAATGCTTATACAGTAAAATTGATCCTAGATAATATGCCTATTCAAAGTATTAAAGATATCGCTGGTAAGATACCCATGATAGATTCTCCATGGGATATCAAGTTTTTTACTATTGGGGGAGAAAAATTTGACTTAAACACGATCGAACATGAAATTCTAAGAAAGAAATTCAATGACCCCAGAATTCACTTTGCCATTAACTGTGCCTCCTTCTCATGTCCTAGGTTAAGAAATGAAGCATTTGAAGCTAGCAGGCTTGAAACACAATTAGATGAACAGACCAGTCTGTTCATTAATAACCCTGACAAAAACATCATCACTTCAAATAGTCTAACTATCTCCAAATTATTTGATTGGTTCAAATCAGATTTCACTGCGACAGGTTCTGTTCAAAATTTCATAGCCAAATATGC
>CALCMJ010000176.1 GCA_937967615.1 uncultured Saprospiraceae bacterium | reverse complement strand
TCAGATCACACGTTTAATAGGTCCTGATGATGGCGATAGTAGAGCGCGATTTATCAATTGGGACAATTTAGCAGTGCAGACAGTGTATGGTGGGAATGCGAGTTTGCCCATTCAACTTGCATCTAAATGGAATGCATTCTTTAATATCTCAGGTTCATATCTAACGAATGAAGCAGACTATGGAGACGGAGCGGTTATTGACTTGAGTGCGTGGACGTATAACATTTTCCAACAGCATACTTTTAATTTGCCTAATGGATTTGTAGCGGAAGCATCTAGTTGGTTTAATGGTCCTGGGATTTGGGGAGGTACATTTAAATACGATACAAGTTGGGCTTTAAATCTAGGCTTACAAAAGAAGTTTCTCCAAGATAAATTAAACGTCAAATTAAGCGCGCAAGATATTTTTGAGCAGGGTTACTGGAGTGGGTCTTCAGAGTTTAATGGACTGCTTTCAGAAGGTAGAGGGTACTGGGATTCCAGAAGAGTGTCATTAAACCTAAATTACAATTTTGGTAACGACAAGGTGAAATCAAGAAAGAGAAAAACTGGGGCTGAAGATGAGGAGAAGAGGGTAGGGAATGGATAGTTGTTGAGATGTAACGTTTAGTTTTTTTCTTCCTAGCAAATTGTTAAACGGCAATAAGACTAATTCTCTAATAGTAATATTAATCTAAGAATTTTCTTAATACATATTCCTATTTTGTGCTGTGCAGAAAAAAATCATCATAACAGGAGGCATGGGATATATAGGTTCTCATACAGCTGTGGAACTTATAGAATCTGGATATGAGGTAGTCATCATTGACAATCTTTCTAATTCCAAAGAAGAAGTTCTGGATGGTATTGAGCGTATAACAGGAAGAAGGCCACACTTTGAAAAGCTAGACCTTGTAGATCAAGAAAGAACTCTTGAAGTATTTGAAAGACACAATGATGCGATAGGTGTAATTCACTTTGCTGCACTTAAAGCCGTAGGAGAGAGTGTTGAAAATCCTGGTTTGTATTTTAAAAATAATATACTAGGACTTGTGCATGTTTTAGAAGGAATGGAAAGCTCTAGAATTCCAAACCTTATATTTTCATCATCATGTACAGTCTATGGAGAGCCTGACACATTACCTGTCACTGAAACTTCAGAAATTAAAAAAGCAAGTTCGCCCTATGGAGCTACTAAACAAATAGGAGAAGAACTGCTGCAATCTGAAGTTAAAGCAAAAGGAGATAAGCTTAATGTTATATCCCTCAGATATTTTAATCCTGTGGGTGCGCATTCTTCTTCACTCATAGGAGAATTACCTCTAGGCATTCCTAATAATTTAATGCCTTTTGTAACACAGACTGCCTTAGGAATACTAAAAGAACTTTCTGTGTATGGCAGTGATTACAATACACCAGATGGTACAGCTGTCCGTGATTATATACATGTAGTTGATCTTGCAAAAGCACATGTGTCTGCAATGCAACGATTAGAAAATAAGAATCAAGAAGAGGGATATGAAGTATATAATATAGGTACAGGAAAGGGGATAAGTGTTTTGGAATTGATTCTGGCGTTTGAGAAAGTAACTGGTGAGACTGTCAGATATAATATGGTAGACAGAAGGGAAGGAGATGTTGAAGCTGTGTATGCGAACGCTGATCTTGCAAAAACAAAGTTGGGATGGTCTGCGGAGAGAGACTTGGAAACGATGTGTAAAAGTGCTTATGAATGGGAGAAGAGGTATAGGGAGTGATTCTCAGAACCTAGAAATTGAAATAGGATTTGAATTAGAATTTGAGGCAGGATTTGAAGCAGAATTTTTGGAATTTATAGAATTGCCGGAATTTTACAAGATACTTATGCACTTCGTGCTGGTTTTCATACTTCGCATTGGTTTTTGCACTACGTGCTGGTTTTAAGGTAAAATGTATTTGTTATAAAATCCATATTAAAACCATAAAATCATAAAACCACGAAAACCCTTTAACACTGCGAACGGAATCCTTCCGTATATGCAGTGATTATTTCCGTATATGTAATTTAAATTGAAAGGAATACAATTGGGATGAGTTCTATTTAACTTTAGTAAAACCCATTCAAATGAAAACTTCCAATCCTCTTCAAATATTTACACTTTTATTTTTTTCAATGCTATTCTTAACGGCATGTCCATGTGACGATCCAGCTCTGGTAGAAATTCCAGGATCTGATGCTTCAGGTCCTGAACTTGTCTGGTATGTAATTGAAGAAACCTCTGGTTCTGGTGGGGTTGCATCCTCTTTAGTCATGTACACAGATGCCGTAAATAATATTAATGTTTCTCGCAACTCAACTATTAAGGTGCAATTAGTTGCAAAAGATGATCAGAGTGGTGTTAAGCGTGTCGCTACCACTGGTGGCTTTGGTCTTACTTGCACAGGAACTCCTACTGGTGTATCTTCTCATGGATTACTGGGAGAACTTGTACATGATATGAGCGGACTTACTGTGTGCGGATTGAGAGAGCTCAAATTAAGTGAGCAATATGTGGATGTAGGCATGCCTTGTCCATCCATAGATTACAGTTTTTCTAGTCTGCAATTTAATATGAATGGAGAGGCTACAAATAATTTAAATGTCAGTACAACTTCTGTACTCAACCTCAACGTAGTGGAATGATTCAGTATAAACTGATTTCAGATTACTTTGCAACGCTAAACTTTGGTCTTTTCGCAAGTACACAGGGAATGGAATGAAGATATGTGTAAATGATGAAATCTAAAATTTAGAATCTTCTAATGCGTTACAATGACGTCTCGCGTGAGGGGGAGTAAGGGAGCCGAAGGCTGTCGCGCTGAAAGCGGGACGGAACCCCTGGATGACCCGACCCTTCAGGGTCACGCCCAATAAAGAAAATCCCAACTACTGTGTTTTCTTCCAGCCGTGTACAACTTGTTCTTTAAATGTCTGTGGGAATTTATCAATACCGGGGAAACCTAAGCGAATATCTTTACCATCGTGTGGGATGTGCGCAGTGCCAAAAATGTAATCCCACATGGCAAGAGTTAGTCCGAAATTAATCCCGTATCTCCGTTCTTCTGGTAAATTATATGCATGATGCCAAATATGCATTTCAGGACTATTGAATATGTATTTCATAAATCTTCCCAGAACAAAAGCGCCTAATAATATTGAGAGAAAAATTACAGCCAATTTATAAAGAAGACTTGGGTCTTGGAAAACATGTATGTCAAAGAAAGAAAAGCTGATTAGGATTCCAATGGCCGCACCTAAAATACCGCCTGTCACTTTTCCTGAAACTGATATATTAGAATGATTGTAATGTCCAACAGCAAGAGTGAATATATGAATAATGAAAAAGTCATATAAGCCAATTCCTAATAATGCTAATGGAATATATTCTAAAGTTCTATATACAATTGTTTCCATCCAATGATAACGTAGGTGAGCCGCAAACCCCATTTCTTCAACAGAATGATGGACCTTGTGGAACTCCCATAAGAAATCAAACCTGTGCAGTATTCTATGTGTTACCCATTGCACAAAATCTCTTACAAAAAATCCAATAAGCAAAATCCCCCACATAGGAAAATTACGCATGGGGTTACTGGCTTGCAAATCAAAATCACTTATAGCTTTTATTGCATCATTAAATAGGTTTACGAAAACATCAGATGCCGCATTATAAATTATGAGAGAAAAAAGAAAGAAGTTGAAGAACATGTAGAAGACATCTAAGCAAAAATCTTTACGAAATCTTGCTTGATCTTCCCTCCAAGGTTTTGTTACTTCCAAGGCAAAGAAGAACAATGAAATAAGAATCAACCAATAGAAATAATTATGAATCCCTGGATGAGTGATTTCATGCCATAGGTAATTTGCGTAACCGCTGTAGGCATTCCATATGATTTCTAAGTACTTCACAACGGAAATATAACTCAATTCATAGAAATTAGTTTTAAGAAGTGTAAAGTTCTCGCTTACACTTAAATGTGAAGTGCATATAGTTTGAGATTGTTTTTCAGAAAATTAGGCTTGTATATTGTGTTTTTTAGTCCAAAAGAGGATTAATTGAAGACATATAATACAAATTTCAATACGATAGGGATTGTGGCATAATTTCTGTTTTCTCTATGCTGAAATGAATATAGAGGAAATAAACAGGAAGCACTTTGTAGAAACTGATATGTATTATCGAGTAGGATTTGGCCTTTCTTCTAAGTTATTAGAAGTGGAGAATGGCATATTTACTATTGAAGTAGTCATGTCCAAAAAATGGAGCAAGAACTACAATGCAACTGCACAGGAACTGGCTTACTGCTGGAAGAAATCACATAAGGAATTAGAAAAGTGTCTTGCGTGCCGTGTATTCATTATTGACTCAAATAAGTACAATTACAAACAAGCTCTCATTCATAGAGGAATTCAGCCAGGTTATGATGCAAAGAAAGGCGTCATTTTTAGAAAAAAATACTTAAACTAGGAAGAATTTATATTCATTTATCTCTTTCAACTTCAATAAGTGCTACAAGTGTATTCTCCCTAAGGTTTGTAGCTTTTAATTTTTCTTTCCCGTCCTCATGATAATAATCCACACGCAAGGTATCGCCTAGTAGCATTTCTGATTTAAATATGATTTTAATGGAATTGTAATTGCCTTCAAATTGCTCTTGCGGAATACTAGCTAGCATGTATTCTATAAGTTTGCTGTTGTTTAGATGGCCATTCCAATCAAGGTCATATCTATTTATATTAAAACTTGTCTGGGAAAGGGGTTCGTTATTCAACTCTATTTTAACGTTGGGCTGACCTAGGTTTTCCTCTGGAAGAGTTATAGAAAGTAAATGTTCTGGAAGTCTTGCCATACGTCTAGTGGATAGATCAATCACTGCCCATTGTGATTTCGCAGTTGCGATAATAGTATTTGACTCATCATACGCAATCCAATCTCTATATGCAAAGAACTTGTCAAAGGAAGAAGGGTATGTTTCTACTTTTATTGTAGTATTCAGTGGTGGGTAAGAAGAAATATTAATTTCTTTTTTAATCAAGACCCAGGATGTATTTTCCATGCTGGGGTCCCATATAGAGACACCTAGGTGAATAGCGTGTTGGAGTGAGGCATCCTGCAAGATCCTTATAAATGCTGGGAGATGGATGAGTTTGTCCTCTGAAACATCATGTGCCCTGACCCGGTATGTACCCACGTATTTGCCTTTCATAATTAATCAAGAATTTGTAAACGAATCATTTTTCTATGTTTACAATCATATTCGAAATTACATAAGTATTTAGTACTTAGATAAATTGCATGCATAGAGATAAGATATATAGTATTTTAAAAGACGTCTTTGGATATTCTTCTTTCAGAGGTTCTCAGGAAGAAATCATAGAAACAGTGTTGGCGCGACAAGACGCACTCGTGATTATGCCTACAGGTGGAGGAAAGTCTATTTGTTATCAGATACCTGCTCTTGTGACTCAGGGTCTTGGTATCGTTGTTTCTCCGCTTATTGCCCTGATGGATGATCAAGTGGCTGCATTAAAGCAAATGGGAGTAGCGGCGGCAGCTGTGCATAGCAATACAATGGATTCTCAACAAGTCTATGCAGATATTGAAGCTGATAAGCTAGATATATTATACGTCTCTCCAGAAAAGATATTGAGCGCAGGCTTTATAAATTATTTAAAAGAAAAAGAGATTGCATTATTTGCCGTAGATGAAGCACATTGCGTTTCTGTATGGGGAAATGATTTCAGACCAGATTATGTAAAGCTTTCAATTCTTAAAGCGGAATTTCCGGAAACCCCAATTATAGCATTAACAGCAACAGCAGATAGCACGACGCAAGATGATATCATCACGCAGCTCAAATTAGATGTAAAGAAAAAATACATTTCGAGTTTTGAAAGAACGAATATTAAGACGATTGCCAGGTCGGGCTTGAAGAGAAAGGAGCAGATATTGTCATTTCTAAGAACGCGGCAGGAAGAATCGGGTATTCTGTATTGTCTGAGCAGAAAGAGTACAGAACAATTAGCAGGAATCTTGAAGGGCCAAGGGTACAAAGCAGAAGCATATCATGCAGGTCTAGATGCAGCGACAAGACGCAATGTGCAGCTTGCATTTCAAAATGATGATCTACAAGTTGTCTGTGCTACTATAGCTTTTGGGATGGGTATAGATAAACCAAACATCCGATGGGTGATTCATTATAATATGCCAAAGACAATAGAGAGTTACTATCAAGAAATAGGAAGAGCAGGTAGAGATGGACAAGAAGCGGAGACACTGCTGTTTTACAGTTGGGGTGACTATGTGAATTTAAAACGCTTTATAGATGAGGGAGGAGCAGAAGCAAGTTTTAAGAAAGTGCAAAGTGCAAAGTTAGAGCGTATGTGGCAATTTGCAACCGCAATAAGTTGTAGGACCAATGTTGTGCTTAATTATTTTGGCGAATACAGGAATACGACATGTGATCACTGCGATAATTGTCTCAATCCACCAGAAGTCTTTGACGGGACTAGGTATGCTCAAATGATTTTATCAGCTGTTCTACGCACGGGTGAGGCTGTGGGTATAAATATCTTAATAGATATCTTGCGCGGTGGATATACACAGGAGGTTAAAGTGAATCAATACAATTTGATAAAGACCTTTGGTGTAGGAAGAGAAATTCCATTTCTTGACTGGAAGCACTATATAACTCAATGTATTAATCAAGGGATAGTACGCATTGATTTTGCTGACAACTCTCGTTTAAAAATTACGCCCTTATCAAATGCGATATTAAAAGAGGGCAAAGCTGTAGAGTTAGCCAGGTTTGTTCCAGAAGAAAGAAAAAAGAAGCTTGCTAAAATTGCATTAGATGTCACAGATGCAGATTCTAATCTTGTCGCGACCCTGAGATCTTGGAGGAAAACAAAGGCTGCAGAGCTAGGTGTTCCTGCATATGTGGTCTTTAATGATAAGGCACTCTTGCAAATTGCAACACTAAAGCCTAGATCAGATACTGCCTTACTTTCTGTGGATGGGATAGGGAAGGTAAAGCTTGCCCAGTATGGTCCAGCGATACTGGGGATGGTTGATGAATCATAGTTGAAGAGAATTGTCCTTCAGAAGACAAATTAAATACAGATGTAATCTCATTTTTACTGTCCTTGTAAAGTCTTCTTTTACAAGGGTCACAATGATATTTCTTTTATAATAATCTATCGTATTGAATTCTAATACGATGGCATTTCCAATTTTTTAATAAAACCAAAACAATGAAAAAAAGCATTGAATTCTTATTTTTATTGGTATTGATTATGTTCTCAAGTTCATGTGAGAAAGAAAATATCAAAGTTGAAAATACAGCAAACCTTGAAGCAAATTTAGAATACAGGGATAGCAAACAAGATTACTTTTTAGTAGCGAATCGTGGTTCAGGAACCATTAGTGTTTTTGATGGAAAAAGTACGGATTACGTAACTGATATCACTTTGCCTGATGAAGGAGCACAGCCTACTTATTTAGCATACAGTGAAAACAATGAAGCAGTCTATGTAGGTGATTTTGTAAATAATAAAGTTGTTTATTATGATGCAGAATCATTTGAGTACAAAGGTGAAATTGCCATAGAAGCGGGCGCATTTCATTTGTGGATTAATGATGAGGTAGATCAACTATGGGTAAATAACATCGTTTCTAAAACGACTTCTGTAATTGATTTAAACACAAATACTGTGGTAGGAACAATCCCATTACCTACAAGTGAGATATCAGAGTTAACTGAAAGCGCTGTCCAACATGATGTCACGATTTCGCCAAATGGTTTAGCTGCCTACATTACAGTTTTGGATGGACCAGATAAGAGCTATGTTGTAATGTATAATACAAATACATTGGAATACATACGCCATAGAGAGGTAGGTGGAGACGCACATTTACTTTCAGTGGGAGAAGAACTATATGTTCCCTCGCAGAATGCAGGTGAGATAAGTGTACTAGATATTGTTAGTTTGGACTTACTGGACGAAATACCTTTTGGGTCAGCGCATGGGGTTACTAACAGCAAGAAGTTTGTTTTTACAACTGGCATTGGCGATAATAAAGTGGGTGTTATAAAAAGTAAAACGGGAGAACTTGTAGAAGAAATTGATACGGATTACAATACCCCTCATAATCTGGCGGTAGACAATAAAGGGAAGACATTATTTCTTTCACATTCAGGAGGGACATCAACTAAAATTGTCTTTTATAAAGTAAAAGGGAATGGGATGTTAATGAAGACCTCAGAGTACGATTCAGGATTAAATCCATTTGGAGTACTTTACTACTAGTACTTAACGCGATTCAAGAAAGAGAGGAGGCTACTTGCAAAAGTAAGCCTCTCTCTTATTAAGCCTCCTTATCTAGTATGTATAGGGTGTTTTAACACCTTGATATAGCCTGTTTTGGTATAAATCCATCATTCTTCAATTCTATCTACTAACATTATCTGTTTTAACCTTTATTTACGTATTTTCGCACCCGTTTAAAATGAATAACAAACTTAAAATCAATAAATTATACGGATTATGGGACAGAATTTAATCTATATGATTCCGGTCTTTGGAGTAATAGCCTTGATGTACACTTTTTGGAAGTCGGCATGGGTAACTAAACAAGAGGTAGGAACAGCAAAAATGGCAGGAATTGCCAAAAACATTTCTGATGGTGCGATGGCTTTTTTGAAAGCTGAATATAAGGTGCTCTCAATATTTGTAGCAGTAGTTGCATGCCTTATGTTTTGGAGTGGGACTACAGAAGGATCATCTCCATTAGTAGCCTTATCTTTTGTGCTTGGGGCATTTTGCTCAGCATTAGCAGGTTTTATAGGGATGAAAGTAGCAACAAAAGCGAATGTTAGAACGACAAATGCGGCAAGAACGAGTTTGGGGAAAGCGCTTGAGGTTGCATTTGCTGGTGGAGCGGTTATGGGACTTGGAGTTGTAGGACTTGGAGTTTTAGGACTGGGTACATTATTATTAGCTTATAGCAACATGGGATGGGATATCTCAAAAATTATAACTGTCATCACAGGATTTTCTTTTGGTGCTTCTTCTATTGCGCTTTTTGCGAGAGTAGGTGGAGGTATTTATACGAAAGCAGCAGATGTAGGAGCAGATTTAGTTGGGAAAGTGGAAGCAGGAATTCCTGAGGATCACCCATTAAATCCAGCGACAATTGCAGATAATGTAGGAGACAACGTAGGAGATGTTGCAGGAATGGGAGCTGACCTTTTTGAATCTTATGTAGGTTCAATCATAGGAACAATGGTTCTGGGAGCCACCTTTATAGGAGCTGTGGGATTTGAAGCAGGAAATGACTTTAACGGACTAAATGCAGTTCTTCTTCCGCTGGTATTAGCATGTGTAGGAATAGTATCCTCTATCATAGGTACATTCTTTGTAAAAGTAAAAGAAGGAGGCGATCCACAGAAGGCTTTGAACATGGGAGAATTTGTTGCAGCGGGTATTATGCTTTTAGCAACATTTTTTGTGATCAAATGGATGTTACCAGCTGATTGGACATTTGCAGGAGCTGATTATGGTGCAATGGGTGTATTTTACGCAGTACTTTTTGGTTTGGTAGCAGGATTACTTATTGGATTAGTAACTGAGCATTATACAGGAACAGGAACCAAAGCAGTACAGTCTATTGTAGATCAATCTGTAACGGGAGCGGCAACAAACATTATCGCAGGACTTGGAGTAGGAATGATTTCTACAGTAATTCCAATTCTAATATTAGCAGCAGCGATTATTGCGGCACATCATTTTGCAGGTCTATATGGAATTGCGATTGCGGCAGTAGGGATGTTATCTAACACAGGAATACAATTAGCGGTAGATGCTTACGGACCTATTGCAGATAATGCGGGTGGTATAGCTGAGATGGCTGAATTAGAAAAAGAAGTAAGACAAAAAACAGATAAATTGGATGCAGTTGGTAATACAACAGCGGCAATTGGAAAAGGATTTGCGATTGGTTCTGCAGCATTAACAACCTTGGCATTATTTGCAGCATACATTACTGCTTATAATGTTGCACATCCAGATGATATTCTTACTGGTATCAATATTATGAATCCTAAGGTTATGGCAGCACTTCTTGTAGGTGGTATGTTACCTTTCCTTTTCTCTGCACTTTCTATGAATGCAGTAGGAAGAGCGGCAATGGACATGATTCAGGAAGTAAGAAGACAATTCAAAGATATTCCTGAATTAACGAAAGCACTTGCTATGATGAAAAAGAATGATGGCAAAGAAATGAAAGACTGGAGTGAGGCTGATAGAGCAGTGTTTGATGCTGCAGAAGGAAAACCAGAATACGATAAATGTGTAGATATTTCTACGAAAGCATCTATTCGTGAAATGGTATTGCCGGGAATGATTGCAGTACTATCTCCAGTGGTTGTAGGATTTTTAGGAGGAGCAGAAATGCTAGGAGGACTACTTGCAGGAGTAACTGTATGTGGGGTTCTAATGGCAATCTTCCAGTCTAACGCAGGTGGTGCATGGGATAATGCAAAGAAGATGTTTGAAGAAGGCGTAGAGATAAATGGCAAAATGTATTACAAAGGATCTGATGCGCATAAAGCAACAGTTGTAGGAGATACAGTTGGAGATCCATTTAAAGATACATCAGGACCTTCATTAAATATATTATTGAAGTTAATGACTGTGGTTGCACTTGTAATTGCCCCATTTATATAAGGTATAGAGATAAACGATAATATAGCAGCTTTGACTTGAATGTTAAAGCTGCTTTTTTTATTGACAGCTATTGGAAAGAAGCCTACATTTGGGTTTTAAAATAATCTACATTGAAGGGGCAATTCAGAGCAATCTGGATTGTCTTTTTTTATTGGGCTAGTTTTGCTTTACGACATGTAGCATATATAGTATTGATATGGTAACGTATCCAAATGATGTGCGAACTAAAAGGTAAAATTACTTGTTGTAAAAGGTAAAAACACCTATATTTATAATATGACAAGGTCAGAGCAAAACATATACTCAGCCATACCTGCGCAGATTAACCCTTCACAGGTCTTAGCACTTGTCCATGCAGGGAAAATTACCTCTAAGTATATGCATGTCCTAAAAGCTGTATCTGCAATAGCAGATGACGTGATATCAGATTGGTTAAATATAAACGTCAAGACCTTTCGCAGCTATAAGTCAAAGAATGTAAAAATAAAAGAAGATCTTCAAGAGCATACCCTGATGCTGCTCTCACTCATGAAACATGGTGCTGAAGTATTTGGAGAAGCAGACAACTTTAATGAATGGCTAGACACAGATAACTTTTATCTCAACTGGAAAAAGCCTAATATATATCTTAATACTATTTCTGGCATCCAATTCATTGACGACCAGCTCACAGGAATGGAATATGGTGATAATGCCTAAACGCTATGCAGGTATATAGAATTGCAATAGAAAAGTATGCATACGCTTTGCATGCCTCCGGTAGACCAGCAAGATGGAATGAAAAAAACCAGTTTGTATTGTACACCAGCAGTTCCAGATCTCTTTGCACCCTAGAGCTACTTGTGAGACGTGCAACTATCAAAGGAATGATACCATATAAAATCATGCTTATAGACCTCAAGATATCTGAGCAGCAAATCCAAACAATCAAACTTAAAGATTTGGGAGATAATTGGCGAACAACAAGCGCTTATCCAGTCTTAAGAGAAAGAGCTAGTAATTGGTACAAGTCTTTAGATGCACTAATCTTGAGAGTACCCTCAGCGGTTATACCTCAAGAAGAAAACTTCATTATAAATACAGTCCACCCTGACTTTAAAAAAGCCGCCAAGCTGGTTAAAACTGAGGATTTCCTTTGGGATGAAAGGCTACTAAAATAAAGCTACTTAGCCTAAATAGGTCTAAAGATTGACAAACTGCCATTATACAAGGAATTCAACTATTTATTACCAATATCAATTAGAATTTGAACGTTAGCTCTAATAGAACGTTATACTATAGTTAAATGGAGAATTAAGACAATCCTTTGAAAACTTTTATCGTCCAAATACTATATATTTATAAAGACTATTTTCTAATAAAATTTTGAAGAAGTTGAGAAGTTATATTATCGTAGCATTAGCAGCCCTCCTGATCGGATTTGGCGCATTTTACCCAAGTGAGGACTACAAAGAAAAAGAAGGTATGATTCTTCATGCCGTGATGAATTATTTAAAGGTCCTGCATTTTGCGCCGCAAGAAATCAATGATGAGTTTTCTAAGAAAACGTATGCGAACTATCTTAAGACGCTTGACGGGAATAAACGGTTTTTAATTCAATCAGAAGTAGATTCTCTAAGTCTCTATGAAAATGAAATTGATGACCAAATCCACGTACGTACATTCCAGTTTTTTGAAAAGTCCGTAGGATTAATTGAAAATAGCTATGCTAGAGCGGAAAGAATTTATAATGAACTTGTAGACCAGCCT
>CALCMJ010000175.1 GCA_937967615.1 uncultured Saprospiraceae bacterium | reverse complement strand
ATGGGTTTGAAGTTGCAGACTTTGGATATGGGTTTGAAGTTACAAACTTCAAACAACAACAGAATATGGGAGTTGCAAACTTTGGATATGGGCTTGAAGTTGCAGACTTTGGATATGGGTTTGAAGTTGCAAACTTCAAACAACGGATATTGTAAAGTTCAAACAACGGTTCAAAACATTAACAACAGAATATGGGTTTGAAGTTACAAACTTCAAACAACGGTTGCAAACTTCAAACAACGGTTACAAACAACGGTTGCAAACAACGAAAAAACAAGCTAAATGGTTAAGAAAAAAAACAGTTCAACTAAACCTTCACGCAGGAAATTCATTAAAAACACAACACTTGGTGCGGGAGGGATTCTTATAGTCCCTCGCCACGTATTAGGTGGCAAAGGGTTTATCGCTCCTAGCGATAAAATAAATATAGCAACTATAGGCGCAGGAGGAAAAGGCTATGGCGACACCATGAATGCTGCTGGCTATGATAAAGAAAAGAAAACAACAATTGAAAACGTACTTGCACTTTGTGACGTAGACTACAATAATGCTGCACGATGTTTTGAAACCTTCCCACAAGCAAAAAAATATAAAGACTTTAGGGAGATGTTGGACCGTCATGGGAAAGAGATAGATGCAGTGATTGTTTCGACACCAGATCATACACATGCAGTAGCTACTATGGCAGCTATGAAAATGGGAAAACATGTTTATGTGCAAAAACCATTGACGCATGATGTTTATGAGGCAAGGATGCTGACAGAGGCTGCTAAAAAATATAATGTGGTTACTCAGATGGGTAATCAGGGGAGTTCTGGTGATGATACCCGCCGCATCTGCGAATGGGTCTGGGGAGGATTAATAGGAGAAATCAAAGAAGTGCATTGTTGGACGAACCGTCCTGTGTGGGAACAATCTATGCGTCCACCAAAGGGAAGTAAGATGATTCCTGATCATTTGGATTGGGATCTTTGGCTAGGGACTGCACCCTATCGCGAATATAATGACGGTTACAATCCATTCAACTGGCGTGGATGGTGGGATTTTGGAACCGGAGCACTTGGCGATATGGCATGTCATATTATGGACCCAGTCGTGCGTGCTCTTAAGTTAAAATATCCAACTACTGTCCAGGCATTTGCACCATTCAAAGTGGTAAACTGGGGACGTGTAGATCCTGCTGGCAGTCCGCCTGTTGCATCGACTGTACATTATGATTTTCCTGCGCGCGATGAAATGCCAGCGGTGAAGTTGACATGGTACGATGGTGGTCTTATGCCTCCGCGTCCTGACGAACTTGAAGATGATGAGCCTATGGGTAACTGGGATGGCGGTGTCATCATGGTAGGTTCCAAAGGTAAGATCATGTTTGACTGCTATGGTGCCAACGCACGACTATTACCAAGTTCAAGAATGGAGAATTTCCAAGAACTTCCGCAAACATTAGAACGTGTAAAAGAAAAGAATCACCAACGCAATTGGATTGCTGCGATACGTGGCGATTCTGTGGCTAGTTCAGATTTTGAATTTGCTGGGCCATTCTCAGAGATTGTACTCATGGGGAATCTCGCCATTCGCAGTCTCTATATTCAGGAAGAGCAAGAAAACGATAAGGGAGAAAAGTATATGGGATATACCGGTGTAGGTAAAAAGCTCAGATGGGATGGTGAGAATATGCGCATCACAAATTATGAGCCGGCGAATAGATTTGTAAGAAGGGAGTATCGTGGAGACTGGGGGATTTAGGGATTTGAATTATGAAATATGAAATAAGAATTATGAATTAGGGAATAGGAAGTAGGAAATAAGTTACACTGAACTAAGGTGACCTCAAACACAGTAATTGCGTCTTAAAACAAAAACAAACTATGGCTGACACAAACACATTTAAAGCGAGTCCCGAAGCAAAAGGAAAAGCGAAGCAATTCAGGATATTTGCAATGATCGCATGGTTGCTTGCAATGGCAGGGCAGGTTTTTGCTATTCTAAAACTTATAAGCGATGAGACCCTTGTATGGTTGATAGTAGCTATTGCAATTATTTTGGTTCTTGCCATCACTGGTTCTACGTTGTGGAAAAAAGCGAATAAACTGGATCCTGCTTCTGAGGCAGACCCTACTCGGTTCTTTATACAAAACCAACTGGGTGCTATCATGGGCGTCCTAGCATTTCTTCCTATGGTTGCATTGATCCTCACTAACAAAAATATAAGTGGCAAAACAAAAGGCATAGCTGGGAGTATTGCAGCAGTAGCAATGGTAGCTGCGGGTATCACAGGAGCCGACTTTAATCCTCCATCCGTAGAGAAGTACAGTGAGGAAATCAATCAGCAAAACGCGGCGGCGAAAAGTCTGAACATTAATAGTGATAATGTCTACTGGTCAAAAGCAGGGAATAAATATCATGCGTATGACGATTGCCAGTACGTCAAAGGGAAGGCACTTAGCAATGGTAGCATCAAACAATCATGGGAAGAGAAAGGAATCTCTGAGCTATGTAAGGTTTGTGCTAAAAAAGCGGCGAAAGTTGCAGTTCCTGCTGAGGTACCTTCTGATGTAAAGGAATTGATTGAGAGCGAGTAGGTAGAGGGAGGAAGGTTTTAGGTTTTTAGTTTTCTGCAGGTTCAGCTTGGACAGAGCGAAGGAGGGACGATAAGATTTGAAGTTCAAGTTCAAGTTCAAGTTCAAAAGTAAGAAAGAGATTGATTTCTTGTAAGTGAACCTACGCTTTCAGGCATTGAAACCATGAACTAGAAAACGAGGATAGACGCACTAAATTCCTTTATCTTGCACCTAAATGCGTGCATACATATACTTTTCGATTACAGCCATCTTTTGGGGTTTAAATTTTCACTGTGCTAAAGTCATGCTGAAAGAATCTCACTTTATAGAAGCTGGATTCTGGAGATATTTTTTTGGTGTTATTCCATTACTAATTCTAGCTTATAAGAAGCTTCCACCCTTTAGAGAACTAAAGCAGAACATTACAGGTATTGTATTAGTGGGAGTAGTTTGTCTTTTCGGATTTAATTTTTTCTTTTTTTTAGGGCTAATGTATAGTTCAGCGATTAATGGTTCACTCATTGTGAGTATGACACCTGGATTGACACTTTTATATTCTAACCGTATCTTTCGCACTTCATTGCAGCCTCGTGAGCTTTTTGGAGTCTTCATTTCTTTTCTTGGCGTTTTGTATTTAATTCTAAAAGGGAATATTTATGACTTCTCTAGTATTGAATTTAGTTGGGGGGATATTTTACTATTAGTTGCAGTCAATTTTTTTGCTTTACAAAATGTCTTATCAAAAAAATATGGTTCTCAATTATCAAATATGAACTTCACCTTTTTTACAAACCTTGCGTGTATGCTTAGCTTTCTTCTTTTACTCCCATTCGTTGGAGGAATAGATGCACCTAGATTCTCATCATCCTATTGGATAGCGGCTGTTGGAATTGGGTTCTTTGGAACATCTCTAGCCTACTTTCTTTGGAACAAAGGCATTCAACTCACCAGTGCGAATCAAGCTGGGATCTTTATTAATGTTGTCCCACTATCCGCTGCAGCTTTTTCCTTGGTATTCGGCGAGGTTTTATTTAGCTACCATTTAATAAGTGGAATATTGATAGTGATAGGTGTCCTAATTCTATTGGGTAAGTCAATGTACTTAACTGAGTAATTATTAGCTTTATAATACAATATGCAATTAACTCAAACTTAAGAATGAAATCAGTCTTAATTCTATTATCCTTCCTACAATTTTTCAATGGGTACTTGCAAGCCCAAATTCCAAAAGCGAATATACATGCTGAAGAATATTTATACTATGATTTTGAAGGAGATATTAAATCCTGTAAAATAAGAAACTATAGTGATGATGGATTATTCCATTGGTCAATTCTAAACAACACAAATCAAGATCTATTCTATGATAAAGAGAAACAATTAAAAGAGCGTATCTCTTATAATATAGAAGGACTTGGTTATTCAGATTCCATTTATGCTGACAAACGGTGGCAATATGTATATGATAAAAACAATCTAAGCAAGGTAGAAGAAATAAACATTCAATCTAATGAAATAAAGAATACATGGAAATATAAATACTTAGATAAAACAAGTCGTTTGAAATTTGTTATAAATGCAACATTGGATACTTTAAGCTACACCAAAACAATTAAAACTGAAAATGCAATAAAGCAATTTAAAAAGAAACATGAAGAAGAATATCGTCTATCACATGTTAAAGAAAATGATAAAAACAAGAGACTAAAATCTATAAGTACGTTTGACAAGGAAGATAAACTAAAACACTTGCGACTCTTCACGTATGATGAAGATTCTTTAGGTAGTGAAATTATATTAGACTATCAAATTCAAATAAAAAAGAAAAAAATAAAGAAGACAATTACTTATAAAAATGAATTCGGACAGATCGTAAAAAAAATATACTTGAATGACAAAGACGAGATGACTGGGGAGTCATATTATGAGTACACATATGATGATAAGAAGAATTGGATAAAACGCATAAGTAAATGGAGATCAGGTAAGGAGAAGGAATTTATTGTGCATAAGACTACAAGGGCAATTGAGTATTATTAGAAAAAGATTAAAGGGTTTACCTTAGGCATACTAAAGAATCTTGCATTAATTCGTTTTCAGCCACCCTGTAATACTCATACGCGGTTTATGATTGAGTAAAACTTCATGTTCTAATTCACTGCTTTTGAAAAAAACACATTTCCCATTTAAAGGCGAGATAATTTGTGAACTATCCCTGTGATAAATACACAGTTCTCCCCCATCCTCAGATTTCCAATTTTCATTTAAATACATAATCATGGAAAAGGCTCTATCGCTGTTGTCATTGAATTGATCAAGATGCCGTTTGTATGAACTTCCCTCATCGTAATAGGCATAATGAAATTCGTATCCTGTGATGCCAGTATAGCATGTCTTATTAAGATAGATCACAAATGCATCCATGTGATCAAAGAAGCTATTTTCATGTATATTATTGCGATCCCGATTCAACCAATAAATGAGATCGCTCCGAATGCTTTTGTCCTTAAGCAATTTTTTATTGTTCCCAATACCCGCAGCTTTAAATTGCTTTTCAGCAAGGAGTAGAAGCAAATTTTCTTTAAGGTTTTTTGATAAGTCTTCATCTAGAAAGTTATCCAGTTCCCCTACTCTGTTCTCTATGTAATCTTCAATTAAGCCTTCAAATGCATTTCCCACTATTTTTTGAATTGAGATTTCAACAGCATACAACTGTAAAAGTTATAATGTTAATCTTAAATAGCTTGTAAACAAAGGGAGGAGTTAATTTATTTTAGATTCTGATGTAATTTATTGGATTTGAAAGAGGATGAAATGGAAATGGAAATGAAAATGAAAATGGAAATTAAAATGGAAATGGAAATGGAAATGGAAATGGAAATGGAAATGGAAATGGAAATGGAAATTAAAATTAAAATTAAAATGAAAATAAATATGGAAAATTTAAAGGGTAACGAATTGCCCAAGAATTAGAGACTTGTGTTAAGCCAGGTAAATCTAGATTCTTTGCTTTCTTCTCAGCGTCCTATTTACCGGACTAGCGATGAGGAAGGGTGAAAGACACAAGCTTGCTTGTGGCCGAGCAGACTTGCGAGCCCTGGATCGTAGCGACCGTGAGCCTCCCGTTAGGGTGGCGAGGGGAAGGCCCCAAATCAAATTGAGAAAACAAACTTAAAAAGCAGGAAATTCAATTTTACAATATAGGGTAAATGATATTTTGCTATCTTAATTACAAAGCAATGCATCATGAAACATTTTACTTTACTCTTCTCTATCTTTTTCTTTTCACAATTACTTACGGCCCAAACCAAGGCACTGGTAGGCGGACGACTCATTGATGGCTTTGGAGGTCACCCCATTGCAAATAGCGTGATCATCATTGAAGGTGATATGATAATAAAAGTAGGTCACCAAGGAAATACGCCTATTCCTGAGGGAGCTGAAGTTATATCAACGGAGGGTATGGATGTCTTGCCTGGTCTCTGGGATATGCACGTACATTTAATGCTTACGGGTCATAGTGATTATTCGCATTGGGATACTGCTTATGTGGATAGCTTTGCTGATGTCATCATGCCCGCTTCTGCTCTGCAACTTCTGAATGCTGGCATTACAAGTGCACGTGATTTAGGAGCACCGCTAGAAGAAAGTATTTTGGTAAGGGATAGAATTAATAAGGGAGAAATACTGGGCCCTACGATGTATATGTCTGGTCCTTTTATTCAGAAAAAACCCTATCCTGGTACTGAGGAATTCCGATGGGGAGTCAATGGTGCAGATGATGCAAGAAGGAAGGTCAAGCGACTTGTGGATGCTGGTGTTGATTGCATTAAACTGATTGATCAAGACCAAATGACAATGGAAGAAGTGCAAGCGGTGGTGGACGAAGCGCATAAATACAATCTTCCTGTGGTTGCGCATTCTCATAGACCTGAAGAAATCCGTAGAGGCTTGCAGGCAGGGGTAGATAATTTTGAACATACAGGTCTGTCTTCTGCTCCGGAGTATCCTGAGGATGTGATGACAATGATAAAAGAACGTACTGCGCAGATGAATCTGGGTCCGCTATATTGGACACCCACCGTGGAGGTGCTTTATAATTATGAAGCGCTTATTGCCAATCCGGAAAAACTAGATGATGATTGTTGGCATTTGGGCCTACCTCAAGACATCATAGATGACATTGAAAATTCTATACGCTACCCTGGCCAGTTATCGTATTTCCAGTTGACACCCAGCAGACGCCCTACCCTAGAAACTAAGGTAAAGCAGTTGATAGATGCTGGAGTTGTTTTACTTATAGGGACGGACAGTGGCATTCCTATGAAGTTTCATTGTCAGTCGACCTGGAACGAGTTGGATGTGTGGGTAAATGAATTTGGCATAGATGCACAATATGCGATTAAGGCTGCTACGTACTGGCCAGCAAAAATGATGGGTGTAGATGATAAGTATGGCACGATAAGCGCGGGCAAATATGCAGATATTATCGCGGTGAAGGGAGATGTATTGCGATGGATTAATCTATTGTCAGATGTGGATATGGTTATCAAGCATGGGAAGCGGGTAAGGTGAATGTGGGATGTGGGATGATGAATTAGGAATGTGGGATGAAGAAGCAAGAAGGATGAATGATGAATTATGAATGATGAATTATGAATTATGAATGAAGAATTAGGAATTAAGAAGGAAGAATGTGGGATGAAGAAGGAGGAGTGAGGAATTGGGAATGTGGAAA
>CALCMJ010000174.1 GCA_937967615.1 uncultured Saprospiraceae bacterium | reverse complement strand
GGCAACTTCTACACCTATACTACTGGTATCACTAGAAACCGTTGCTTGAATTCTTTTTTGATTTACTCCATACCCTAGTTGGCAAAGCGAATATTTATTCAGACGTATCCATGGAATGCCCCTGCTGACCGCTTCTTCAATTATAGAACCTGTACTAGGACCTAGCCTTTCTTTTTCACGTATCTCGCGCATCTCTTGAATGTCTTCTTCCAGATTGTATTCTCTTCCTTCCGTCAATGCTTCGGCAATGCGCACTGAAGCTTTCGCGGCATAACGACCAGCCTTTTCTTCTAGATATGCAAAGACCACAGAGTACACTCCATCCTCTCCAAAGCCTCTCGTTCTTCCAAAGCCTACTTCCATCCCTGCAAGGGATTGTATTTCTAATGCAATATGTTCTATGACATGTCCCATCCATGTGCCTTCTACAACGCGCTCAAAAAATCCTCCTGGCGTACCTACAGAACATCTATGTTCGTACATCCCTGGAAACATTTCTTTTAGGCGTTCATAAAAACCATCAATCTTATTTGTGGGCATTTGTTCATACTCTTCTAGGTCTAGAGTCATGACGATAAGCTTATGCCTCCTGATGGACCAATAATTGGGTCCACGCATGGCACGAATTTCACGAATGCGCATAGTCTTCTTATTTTGTAAAAAAAGTACAAAAAACTATCCGACTAAATAGAACTAAAGGGCAAATTTTCAATATATATTGATTTTATTTGCATGATTATTAAAACAACATTATGGCATTTAAAGGCACATTAATACCTATTGGGGGGAATGAGGACAAGGGCGGTGGTGATCATGACGGGGGAATGGACTTTATCCAAGAAGGCATTTTAAGTCGAGTTGTCAAGGAAAGTGGCGGTCTTGATGCAAATATTGTTGTTATTACCACTGCTTCGCAAATTCCTGTAGAAGTAGGTGATAATTATACTTCAGCATTTACTAGACTAGGTTGTACGAATGTGCATATTCTTGATTTCAGGGAACGCGCGCAGGCAGAGGATCCGGATGCGGTAAAGAAAATTCAGCAAGCAGATTGTATAATGATGTCTGGTGGCGATCAGTCACGTCTTTCAGAAATTATAGGTGATACGGCAGTACATAAAATGATGAAGCACAGATTCCAAAACGAACCTCTTGTAATAGCAGGAACGAGTGCTGGCGCGATGGCGATGTCTAGCGAAATGATTTCAGGTGGAAGTAGTTCTGAGGCTTTGAATAAGGGCTCAGTGCGTATGCGCGAGGGCATGGGTTTTATCCCAGGACTTATCATCGATTCTCATTTTATACAACGTGGAAGATTTGGCCGTCTTGCAGAGGCGGTTGCGCTCCATCCCCATTTATTGGGAATAGGATTAGCGGAGGATACGGGCATGATCATTCGCAATTGCAATGAGTGTACAATCATAGGTTCAGGCATGGTAATTATTTTTGACCCAGCAACTTTGGACCACAACAATGTTGAGATTTTACCTGAGGGTACTCCTATGACTATGTCCAATTTGACCGTCCATGTTCTAGCAAATAGCGACTCGTTTACCATCGATGAAAAAAAAATTCTCGTCTTGCCAGTTGACGCGGAGTTTGAGTAATTAATTTATTTTTATTATAAAGTTTTGGGAGTGCCCCTTCAGTCGTTGCACTCCCTCAGGGTCGTTCCCTTACAGGCTCCCAATTCTGCTCGGCCACTTCGTGTCTGGACAGCTTCTCAATATAATTTGCCTGATCTTGGAACATTCCATTTGCACTTGAACTTGCACTTACGATTGATTTTGCTCCGCTGTCCACCTTCCAGGCAACTCACGCGGGTATCATTGACATAAAATATGTATTGAATATGACATGTAAAATGGTACCGCTCCTATGGAGCTTGATTTGTTTATGCGTAATTTGCTTTTGATATTTCGTCGCTATGCGGCTTTAGTTAGCTTGTAACTTATATATTCCTATTCATAATTTGGATTTCTATCTTCTTAAATAAAGCGGGTGGCCCGTCTGTCACAAAGTGGGTGGCGGGCTGACGGCACTCGCGGGCATGCATTTGACAGACTAGCGTTTTTTTTGTTACTTTTTTTTGGGCAATGCAAAAAAAAGTAAAGTATAAAAACATACATACAGCTCCAATTGAAACCTAAAAGAAAAAATATTGAAAATTGAAAACCTAAAGAAATGAAATTGCTTCCCTAATAAATTGAAATTTCTTTCCCACCACTATTCCGCATCCCTCTATACATCCCCTCACAATTGAACGGCATAGAAATATTTCCTTTTACATCTATCGCAATAACACCTCCATCGCCTCCTAGTGCCAGCAAACGATTCATCACAGATTCCTTCGCCGCCTCGTCTAAGGAAAGCCCTTTGTATTCCATAAGGCATGAAATATCGTAAGCAGTAACACCACGCATCAGGTACTCGCCACTGCCAGTGCAAGACACTGCGCAAGTTTTATTGTTTGCATAATTGCCTAGACCAATAAGTGGACTGTCTCCTATGCGTCCAAACTTTTTATTTGTCATTCCGCCAGTGGATGTTGCTGCGGCAAGGTTACCATGTTTGTCTAAAGCAACGGCACCTACTGTTCCCAAATACTTTTTGTCCTCCTTGGCATGGTCCAGTTGGAAACTATCGCTGCCTTTTATTTTTTGCCACTGGGCGTATCGATGATCAACGTGAAAATATTCATCCGTTTCTATTTCTAGGTCAAAGGGTTTTGCAAATTCCATTGCGCCCTCTCCTACAAGTAAAACATGATCAGAATGTACAAGGACCTTGTGCGCAAGTGTAATGGGATTTTTAAAATTACGCACTGCTGCTACGGCGCCTGCATGTAAGGTATGACCATCCATGATGGACGCATCCATTTCGTGCTGGCCTTTGGCGTTGAACACAGATCCTTTTCCTGCATTGAAAAGCGGACAGTTTTCAAGCGCATTTACTGCTTTCTCTACAGCGTCCAAAGAAGTGCCGCCCTGGTCTAAAACCAAATAGCCTGCGTCTAATGCCGTTTCTAATGCTTCTCTGTAATCGCGTTCCTTCTCCTCGGTCATCTTAGAACGCAGAATGGTTCCTGCTCCTCCGTGTATTGCTATGGCGTGTATATCTTTTCCCATGTTTTTTATTATCCTACACTTTCTCTACCGCTATCATTACATACATCTCCTTGTCAATCTCAATATTTTCAGTGCTTAAATCCTTGTCAATGTGAATTTCATTTGCCAAGACTTCATTACAGATATATTCTTTGTGTTCTAATGCTGCTGCATTTATTTCATCTCCTCCATCCAAGCGCACCACTATTCTATCCACAACATCTAAACCTGAATCTTTACGGATATTCTGTATTCTGTTTACTAACTCTCTCGCTATCCACTCTGACCTAAGTACATCACTGATATTCACATCCAGTGCTACCGTGATCTCTTTATCCTGCGCTACCTGCCATCCTGGAATCTCTTCTGCTAGGATCTCAAAATCTTCTAATCCCAATTCTACATCGCCATCGTCAAAGTTCAAAACATATTTTCCTTCCCGCTCTATCTGCGCAATATCGTCCGCTCCTAATGCAGATATCAAGGCCGCACCCGCTTTCATATTCTTTCCTAATCGCTTCCCTAATGTTTTAAAATTAGGCTTTATCTTTTTCTTGAACACACCTGTCGTGTCAGAGATATAATCTATCTCCTTTACATTCACCTCATGGAGAATTAGAGACTCTACTTTTTTTACATCTTTTTCAAACTTTGTATCCATCACCGGTAGCATTATCTTTTGCAGCGGCTGACGTACCCTTAGTTTTTCGTTTCGTCTTAATGATAAAACGAGGGAAGAAATACGTTGTGCGTAATTCATCCGTCTCTCAAGATCTTTGTCAATTAATGAAGAGTCCGACTTTGGAAAATACGCAAGGTGTACAGAAACATGGTCTTCTTTTCCTGATACTGTATTTAAATTCCTGTATAACCAATCTGAAAAGAAAGGTGATATAGGCGCCATCAATTTTGCCACCGTATTCATGCACGTGTACAATGTCTGATAGGCAGATATTTTATCGTCGCTATATTCTCCCTTCCAGAATCTTCTTCTACAAAGACGGACATACCAGTTACTCAGGTTGTCTTCTACAAAGCTTTGTATTCTTCTTCCTGCTCGTGTAGGTTCGTAATCCGCATAGTCTGCCTCTACTTCTTTTATCAATGAATTCAAAAGTGAAATTATCCACCTATCAATCTCTGGTCTGTTTTCTTGTTCTGCTTCTGAATAATTGAATTCATCAATATTCGCATACAGGGAATAAAAGGAATAGGTATTATAAAGTGTTCCAAAAAATTTGCGCCTTACTTCTTCAATCCCATCCACATCAAACTTTAGGTTATCCCATGGGTTTGAGTTTGTCATCATGTACCAGCGAGTCGCATCAGCTCCATACTTCTCTAATGTTTCAAATGGGTCTGCGGCATTCCCCAAACGCTTGGACATCTTTTGTCCGTTTTTGTCTAGTACCAGTCCTGTAGAAACCACATTTTTAAATGCAACACTTCCTTTTACCATAGACGAGATCGCATGTAAGGTATAGAACCAACCTCTTGTCTGATCTACTCCCTCACTGATAAAATCTGCTGGATAAAAAATGCCATCATCTACTAACTCTTTGTTCTCAAATGGGTAGTGGAGTTGCGCAAATGGCATCGCTCCAGAATCAAACCATACATCAATAAGGTCTAGTTCTCTCTTCATTTGTTTTCCTGACTCTGAAACTAGGATTACATCATCAATAAAAGGTCTATGCAAATCATCTGGCACAGCTTGATTCATATTTAGCTTAGAATTTGCTGCAGCGATCTCTGTTCCTAACTCTTCAATTGACCCAATACATTTTTCCTCTCCATCATCAGATCTCCAGATGGGTAATGGTATTCCCCAGTATCTTGATCTAGAAAGATTCCAGTCCAATACATTTTCTAACCAGTTTCCAAAACGTCCTTCTCCTGTGGACTTAGGCTTCCAGTTTATCGTAGAATTTAGCTGGACCATTTTTTCTTTGACCTCTCTAGAGCGAATGAACCAACTATCGAGTGGGTAGTACAAAATAGGTTTGTCCGTTCTCCAGCAATGTGGATAATTATGACTATACTTTTGCACATTAAATGCCTTGTTCTCTGTCTTCAACTTTATGGCGATATCAATATCTGTATTCTTATAATCAACTCCCTCGTCTTTATAATCTTTTACGTAACGTCCTGAAAATTCACCAACACCATCCACAAATTTTCCTTGCTTATCCACAAGTGTCAATGCACCCACATTATATCTCTGTGCTATACGCATATCGTCTGCACCAAATGATGGAGCACAGTGTACAATTCCTGTTCCGTCAGAAGTAGAGACAAAATCTCCTAGCCCTACAATAAACGATTCTCCTTCTTCTGGCTGCTGATAATCTAATAACTGTTCGTATTGTACATACTCAAAATTGGCCCCCTTAAATTCTCCTGTAATTGCATATGGAATCAATTTATCTTCTGGCTTAAATGCGTCCATGTCTAACTCCGCCTGTTCTGGTTTAAACCATTTCCCTACTAATTCTTTTGCTAGAATTAAATTGACAGGAAGTTTCGTGTATGGATTATATGTTTTTACACGGACATAATCAATTTTGGCTCCCATTGCCAACATGGTGTTTGACGGAAGTGTCCATGGTGTTGTCGTCCAAGCAATGATATGCACATCTTCACCATCAATGCCCTCATAAAGAAACTGAGACTTTTCGTTCTTGATCAATTTAAACTGTGCAACCGCAGAAGTATCGCTTACATCTTTATAAGCACCAGGCATATTCAGTTCGTGCGAACTCAACCCCGTTCCTGCTGCGGGAGAATAGGGTTGCACTGTGTAACCTTTATAGATGAGTCCCTTGTCGTATAGGTTTTTTAATAACCACCAGACGGATTCTATGTATTCGTTTTCAAATGTGATGTAGGGATTATCAAGATCAACCCAGTAGCCCATCTTTACGGTAATATCATCCCATAGATTTTTATACCGCATTACTGTCTCTTTACATTTGCGATTATATTCTTCTATACTTATGGATTTCCCAATATCTTCCTTGGTAATACCCAATTCCTTTTCGACACTTAGTTCAATAGGAAGACCATGCGTATCCCATCCGCCTTTTCTCTCTACGCGTTTTCCCTGCATAGTCTGGAACCGACAAAATATGTCTTTGATTGCCCGAGCCATAACGTGGTGGATACCCGGCTTCCCATTTGCGGAAGGTGGGCCTTCATAAAAGACAAAGCTGTTGTCTTTTGGACGCTCATTCACACTTTTGTTGAACACATCGTGTTCTGCCCACATGTTGAGTACTTCTTTATCTATGGCTGGTAGATCTAGCCCCTTAGTTGTATGATACTTTTTCATTGCTTTTTTGACAAGTAGCGAAAATACGGATTTTTGGCGATTGCCCTCTAGAATTGTGTATTCCTCCGAAAATTCTTTATAATTTTTTATTACTCAATTATGTACAATTTTAACCCGTTATGGTTCATAAACACCAACTATGGAATCAAAATCAATAGACAAAATTTGCCCTTATTGTTTCTTTAACATAAATCTGTGGGAAGTAAAACTCTTATCGTTTTATATATGTATCAACGACACAAAAGAGTGTTGGAACAACAAGCCCAAAAGGTCTTTATTAGCGTCAAGACCTATTAAGATATTAACAATAAAGGGTGTTTTAGAGAAGCTTGAAGATGTGACGTCTTCGGGCTTTTTTATTGAATAACCAAAGGAGCTGTATGAGTAAAATCTAATTAACTTGTCATCTCTCAAACTACCTCGTCTTCCTTGCCTTATTAGAGCCTTTCATTAGAGCTTATCAATATATAAATTGAATAAAAAACTAGAATCTGTGGGTTGTATAAAATTTCCCGTTATATAAGTGTAACCTCAATGCAAAAGTGCAATGAAATACGACCTAACTGATCCTTACTGACGTTTGGATCTTACAGACACTTATAGTAAACTTGAAAATGAATTTTTTCAAGTTTTTTTTTGTCCCATTTAAAACCCTAGTATCAGAAGTCTCGCACTTTCATTTTAAATAATGTGTTTCTTCCACTTCCCTTGTTTAAATTTCCAGTAGAGTAAGGAAGTCAAGACCACGCAACTTAAATTGATCGCCATATAGACTCCCTGCGGTCCCATTCCAAAATATTTTGCAAGAAGATAAGCGGCTGGAATTTGAAATAACCACAAGGCAATAAAGTTCATAAGCGACGGAGTAAATGTATCTCCTGCACCATTGAATGCCTGACCCAATACCATTTGGTAAGCGTAAAAAATGTAACCAAGAACAACAAAGCGTAAACAGAGTATTCCGTGCTTTATAATTTCTGGGTCTTGGGTGAAAAAAGAAATAATAGGCCTTGGAAACACAACACAAATGATTGTGATGATAAACAAAAAGATCACATTATATTTTCCTGCAAGCCAAACCGTTTTTTCTGCGCGTTCTGCATTTCCTGCCCCTAGGTTTTGCCCCACAAGAGTTGCAGTTGCATTTGACATTCCCCAAGAAGGCAAAATGGTAAAAATAATTACACGGATACCAATGGTGTAGCCTGCCAAAACTGCGCTTCCAAACTCTGCTAATATCTTTACCAGAAAAATCCAACTAGCTGTACTAATTAAAAATTGACCGGCGCCACCCAGGGACACTTTAGATAGATCTTTTAAAAGTGTAAGATTTGGTTTTAAAAATGCAAGTTTTGCCTTGATGATAGAGGCTCCCTTTACCAACATATAAATCTGGAATAAAACGCCAACTCCTCTACCAATCACACTCGCAATCGCCGCTCCTTCTAATCCCATTTTAGGAAAAAATAAATACCCATGTATAAGACAAGGATCTAGAATAATATTGATCCCATTTGCCAAATACAGTGTATACATTGCAATCGCCGCATTCCCCGCTCCCCTAAATATTCCATTGAATAAAAATAAGAGCATCAAAACAATATTGAATCCTAAAATAATCTGAGTATAACGCTTACCCTTTTCTATGAGTGTTTCTGATCCTCCCATCAACCGCAAAATGTCATCTGCGTAATTGAAGGCTAAAACCCCCATAATAATAGCAACAAAACTTCCAAATAAGAGCGCTTGCATTGCGGCTCTTGATGCACCCTCCTTGTTCTTCTCTCCTATCCTTCTTGCCACCATTGCTGTAGCTGCCATTGCAATGCCAATTGCAACAGATTCCATAATCATCAAGACGCTTTCTGTTAAGCCCACAGTAGCTACTGCATCTACATCATCTAGTTTGCTGACAAAGTAAATGTCCACAATTGCAAACAAAGACTCCATGACCATTTCCAATACCATAGGGATGGAAAGTAAGATCAAAGCTTTCTTGATAGAACCCTGTGTGTAGTCTTGCTCCTTACCTCTAAGGGCATCCTTTATAAGTGATATATATTCTGCTAATTTCAATTCTGCTGTGGAAAGTTATATAAAAGAATAATAAAATGGTCTCATATTAAAATAGGCTGCATTTCTTTTATGCAATAATCTTGTGTGGATTAATACTATGATATTCTAAGTAGCAATTAAGTCCTTCACAATGAATGATTAAAAATTCCTATTTTGGAGGATAATTTCTAGGTGAACATTTCAGTCTAAGAAGATATTTAACCCAACAAATGCTTTTAACTAAAAACCTAAGTCATAAATATAATAAAGAGGAAATGATACATTTCCCGGACATCCAATGCGCTGAAGGAGAATCTATATTGATCCTTGGGCAATCTGGAGTGGGGAAAACTACACTACTTCATATTCTTGCGGGTTTGCTTAAGCCAAAAAATGGCGAAGTGATATTAAATAATCAAAATTTATATTCTCTCTCTAAACGCACCATAGACAATTATCGCGGCGACAACATTGGAATTGTTTTTCAACAATCCCACTTTGTGAGCGCACTGACCGTTATGGAAAACATTCTTTTGGCACAAAAAATGGGCAAAGGGACTGAGAACAAAGAGAACGTGCTTTCCGTCTTAGATAAATTGCAAATTCTCCATAAAAAAGATGCCTACCCTAGAAATCTTAGTCAAGGAGAAAAACAACGGGTTGGGATTGCTAGAGCAATAATCAATAATCCCAAACTTATTCTGGCAGATGAACCCACTTCTGCCTTAGATGATAAAACATGTACTGAATCCATCAAACTCCTAGAAAATCAATCTAAAGAATTAGGTGCGGCACTCGTTATTGTAACACACGATGGTAGATTAAAAGATTTCATCAACAAGAAAATTATTTTGGAATGAGTCTTTTAAAACTTGCATGGAAAAACATTATACACAACCCTCTCAATTTATTGTTAGTGGTCTTGCTCTTCGCCCTCGGTGTAGGTCTCATCAATTTTCTACTCACCGTCAACGAACAATTAAAAGATAAGTTCGATAAAAATCTTGCTGGGATAGATATGGTGGTTGGTGCTAAAGGTTCTCCCTTACAAATGATTCTCTGTAACATGTACCACATTGATAATCCCACTGGTAACATTACTGTAAAAGAAGCAAAGCCTTTTCTGAACCCACGCCATCCTCTTATTAAAAAAGCAGTGCCTCTTTCTTTAGGAGATAGTTATGAAGGATTCAGAATTGTAGGAACAGATTATAGTATTCTGGAAATCTATAATGCTGAAATAGGAACAGGGAATTTATGGAAAAGAGATCTAGAAGTTAGCATTGGCAAATCTGTGGCTGACAAAACTGGACTCAAGATAGGTGATACGTTTTTAAGCTCGCACGGCTTTGTGCAAGACGATGACTTTGCCCACGACCATGCCGCATTTAAAGTTGCTGGTATTCTCCAAGAAACAGGTAGTGTTGTGGACCAACTTATTCTTACAAACACCGCTACAGTCTGGGCGGTTCATGAACATGAAGAAGAAGATGCGGCGGCGGAAGCTAAGGCTGAAGAAGCGCACGATAATCATGATGGACATGATCACGAAGGGCACGACCATGGCGCTCATGATGATCACGCAGGACATAACCATGCAGCGCATGATCACGATCATTCAGCACATGCTGAAGATTCTGCGCCTTTTAACTTAATGGATCATGAAGACAAAGAAATTACTTCAGTGCTTGTGCAGTTTAAATCAAGATCCAACTTTCAGGCACTCAACATGCCGCGCAACATAAATCAAAACACAGATATGATGGCCGCCTCACCTGCCATCGAAATAAACAGACTTTATGATATGATAGGCGTAGGTACACGTGCATTACAAATGCTTGCTTTACTTATTTCCATTGTCTCAGCTATAAGTATTTTCATTTCTCTTTTTAATTCACTGAAAAGCAGAAAATACGAACTTGCACTTATCCGTGTCATAGGTGCTAAACCTGGTAAATTATTTACGCTGATAATTTTAGAAGGAATCATCCTAGCTCTTATTTCTTTTGTAGTAGGAATCGCCCTCAGTCATGTCGCTCTTTGGTTCATGGCTGGAAATATGTCTGACTCATACAAGTACAGTTTCTCATCTTGGTCCTTTGGAAAAAGAGAGTTGTATTTATTACTTTTTTCTCTTTTGATTGGGTTTGTTGCATCAGTGATTCCTGCTTGGCGAGCGTACAGGACAGATATTCATGAGACCTTGAGTAAGATTTAGGAGAGAGTCGGTGCACTAATAGTAACTAGATGTTAGATTGGAATAAAGACTTATGAAATCAAAGATCTGAAAAGTTTAAAAAACCAATAGTAGGTCTAACAGCGCAGCGAGCGATCTAAAGTCTAAGAGCGCAGCGATCTAAAATCTCATTATAACTTATAAATATCCGTAGGACTTTCACAAAAGACAGCCTTGTCACCTTTCACTGCAATAGGAGCTTTCATAAGGTGGGGATTATTCTTGAGCAGTTTTACCCAGCTGCCAGTTCCAGCTTCTGTTCCTTTGATATTCAATTGATAATCTGGATGTGCTTTATTCAATAATTCCTTTGGGTGCTTGTCTAGCAAACTTAAAATGCGAACCCAGTTTGTGTCAGAAATAAATGCGTCTTCGTAAGAAAATGCTCTTACATGTGTACTTATGCTTTTTGCATAGGCCATCGTCTTTTTATCAGATGAAGAAGTAGGATTATAGTAGAAAAGAATCTCTCTAGGATGGATTTTCATAAATACAGCTTTGTATAAAGCTAATGCATATTTTGCAATTAACCTATATTTCCGAATAATTATCCTTATAACGACAATATAGCAGTTATTTATATGGTATGTGTGAGTTAAAATAGAATAGATGTTGTTTGTGTTCTGCTTTGTACCTTAATTACTTTATTTAGGAAGCACAGTAGGAACCAAGGCAGTATCAACTTAAATTGATATTATGCAGCTTCAGATACTTATGAACATTGTGGATATTACTGGAACAATAATCATCATACATGGATAGACGAATAATATATATTCTCGTCTCATTACTCTTCGCTGTCCTGAGCTTTCAGGATCTAGTTTCTAGATACGACTTGACAATTGATCCACAAATTCACTGGGTCTTTAATTCACTTTTTAATAGCAATTTTGAATTCAACCGTGAGATTATCTTTCCGCATGGTCCTCTTAGTTTTTTGGAATACCCTTTAGGAGTAGGAAATAATATTCTGATAAGTAGTCTCTTTTCTTTTTTAGTCCGCTTTCTATTTGCACTAAGCGCATTGCTATATATTAAGCTAGAAAAGAACTGGTGTGGTGGGATTTTTCTGTTCGCCATCTATCTCTTTCTTATGTATCTAGATTTTGAACTGCTGCTTTGTGGTCTTGTCTTTCTCTTTGTAGCCAATCATTTAAAAACAAAGAAAATTCTGTTTTTGACTTCGGCAGTTATGTTTTCAGCATTTTCCTTCTATATAAAAATATCCATTGGTGTAATAAGCGGAAGTATTCTAGGATCATATCTTGTTTATTTGTGTACACAGATTTTTCATTATCCTACAGTAAACAAGGCATCAAAAGAGAATCAGTCAACTGAGATATATAGTCTACTAACTTTGATATCCTATCCTTTGGTTTTATGTCTTCTTTGGACATTATTCTTTGGTTCTGTGGGTGGCTTTTTAGAATACTTGATGGGTGTGAAAGAACTTATTATAGGAAACTCTGACAGCGCATCTTTGTATCCAGATAATAATTGGATTTTCTTATCAGTCTCTATTTTTTCTTTGCTTGTATTTCCATTCACAAAAATCTCTAAACAAAACAAGGTGCTCTTCTTCATAAGTTTACTTAGCATGCTCTCTGTTTGGAAACATAGCATGGCGAGAGAGGATGCCTGGCATATCATGAAATATTTTTATTGGATTTTCTTTATTCTTTCATCCTTATTAATCAATGAAAAAAAATGGAAGGCCCTTCCTCTTTTGGTCTTCTTTTTAGCAACTGGCTTTTATTACCTCAACTCATACGCAGTAACTGGTCATAGTTTACTCAATCTGAAAACACCTAAGCTATCTGCAATCCAAAACAATCTATTATCCAATAAAAGTTTCCTAACATCATCAGAACGTATTAAAAAAGAAGCTTCTCCCTGCACTCTGGACGCAAAAGACAAAAACGAAATAGGAGAACAATTCGTGGACTGCTATCCATATAATTACTGCTTCATTCAAGAGAATGACCTGAACTGGCAGCCAAGACCTATAAGCCAATCCTATGCTGCTTACACCCCTTGGTTGGACCAAAAAAATGCGAATCACTTTGCTTCTAAAAATGCACCTGCATACATTATCTGGGAAATGGATATGCTAAATAGAGACAGGTGGAATTCTGCCATGACAAGTATCGATGGAAGATATCTTCTACATGACGAACCCAAAACATTCAATTCTATCTTACAACATTATAGTATAGTAAGTAAATCCAAAGATTATGTTTTGTGGAAAAAAAGAAAAATCGGACTCACACTTAAACAAGCCACTCTAGACAATAAAACACAAGTCTATAAATGGGGGGAATGGATCCCATTGCCCGAATCAACATTCACCTTAAAAATTAAAGCAAGATTCCAAAAATCTATTCTTGCTAAACTAAAAGCAGCATTATACAAAGGTGATGTCGTCTTTATTGAATACAAAACGAATGAAGGAATTAAAAAATATCGCTTTACAAACAAACACGCTCAACAAGGAATTTTAGTAAGCCCTCTTTTGGAAAATCTGAACACTTTAGTTTCTCCACCACGCCTTGAAGCAATACGCTTTACTACCTATAATGAAAACGCATTTTCTAAAAACATTGCTATTGATTGGCTGTACGAATCTTTGGTTGATCAAGACAGACGTATTCTTTTGGACTCTATTTTACAGAAAAATCTATACCTCTCTCCTAAACCTCTTGAAGAAATTCTTTATACCTACAAACACATGGAAACGACGCAACTTATTGCAGATCAATTCTCTCCCGCCATAAGCGTTCCTGTTGATTCACTAATTTCAAATGATAGCACAATTCAAGTTCAACTCATTTCCTCCCTTCAATTTAAGATGCCCTGTCTAGGAAAAACAAAACTCGTAATAGAAGTCCAGAACGGCTCAAACAAGAAATCATGGAGTAGCATTGACCTAGATGCATTTATAACACATTGTAATACCTGGGAAAGCATGTATAATATCAAAACCCCAATTCTAGAACAAGGGGATATCATCAAACTTTATGTTTGGAATTCAGGCAAAAGCCAAACAACAATCAAAGAATTTTCTGCTAGAATATTAACTCAGTAACTCATGTGATTGTTGAACATCCTCTTTTTTTATACTGAGCACCGCCGAGAGTTCCATCTTTTCTTAACGCGACAGAATTTGAATCAGAATTTTTGGAATTAATGAATTACTAGAATTTTCTGGATTTTCAAGTCATGCGTTGTCAATGTTTGAACACGCCCTTCTCTCCTATACGCTCCTTCTCGATGTCCTTTCAAAAAGCTTTTGCGAGTCAAATCCTTATAAAACAAAGTTTAATACAAGCACGATAATTGGGAAAACAATAATCATAAAATCTCAATGAAACATGACCATCTCAAAAGCTTAAAACCAAAAAGGGAGAACAGTAATACCGCTCTCCCTTCTCGTTGTAAAATTCGTTACTCTTCTAGTCCACGAGAATCATTTTCTTGCGCACTGTTTCTGTATCTGTTTGTAACACAAAAGTATATAAGCCTGTTCCCTGAAGATCAGTTCTAGAAAGACGTATGATGTGCTTTCCTGCTTCTGAATTTTGCGTTTGTGTAAATACTTTTCTTCCTTGCAGGTCAAAGACTGTCAAGGCCACTTGGCTACTCGTTCCTAATACATAATGTATTTCCGTATTGTCAGACCAAGGGTTAGGTTGGTTCTGACTTACAATAAGTCCTGAACTTGTTGTCGTATTTCCTCTTGTCTCTAGTTTAAATGAATTTGCAGCTCCATCTGTATACATTTCTGCATGCAGCCCATTCGCCGCAAGGCTAAAACTATTTGCGCCTGATCCCTCTACGAGAATATAGAAAAGTACGTCTGATGTTTCTAGCTGCTGTCCCTTCACATTATCCCAACTCATGGAAACTGATCTTCCATCTTTGTGGACAACAAAATTACTTTCATCTAAATCTATAAGAGCACTTTCTAATCCTACAATATTTCCTGCACTTCCTGAGATCGTCGCTTGCATTCCCTCCAGAGAAATATATTCACTTGCATACACCGCATGCTTAAACAGTGCATTCTCCTTATGGGCAACTCTGTCTACAAACAAGGTTGTTCCTTCTGTTCTGCTTTCTACCGCAATGTTTCCTTGGAGGTTTGCTGTAGCACTATTATTCACATCACCTACCTTATATCCAATAAATGGAATGTCTGCTGTTCCTTGTAAGTTCGTAATGGAATATGTGTTCTCTAAGCTTGTCACCCATGGATCATTTGGATCTGCAAAGTAATGCGCTGCATTCAAGAAATTCCAACTTGAATTGTTTGGTAACTCAGAGTATATCCCTAGGATAAGTTTTCTTAACTCCACAATATCAATACTCGTAACAGATTCTGAATTATTTACATCTGCAGCAAGTATTTTATAAGGACTATCCAATACAGTTAAACCAAGGACATGTCTTTGGATAAATATTAAATCCAACGTTGTTACTCCATTCAAGTAATCATCGTCTTTATCTGGGATGACCATATAATTTCCGCCTACTGGCATTGTTCCAAAATCGTAATGTCCTGTCTCATCTGTCATCTCCATTGGAGCTGAAGATCCATCTAGATAAACTTCTACGTTTTCTATCATGTCCTCGTCAGATGTTCTTATCTCACCTATAACTGTTCCCACTAATCCTGGAGGACAGATGTCGTCCATATTCATATCTTGAATGTCTATGAATGTTGTACAGTAAGCCTGATTACCATTCTCATCCGTCACCCAGAGTTGTATTGTCTGGATTCCTATGTCGTCACAATTAAATTCTACATTGGTATCATTCACATCAGAACTAAAACTAAAGCTAATATCATAACCACAAGGAGAATAACTACTCGCGTTAAAATCTACTGCCCATAACTCTACCACCTCGTCATCTGGAATTCCGTCGCCATCTGTATCACTTGCCGTAAGCTCAGCTGCTAAACCATTAAAACAAACCGGAACTGGTGTCTTTGTGTTCACAACCGTAAAATCTTGTGTGCCTGATGTGAAATTTCCACATCCATCTTGTGCTGTCCATTCTATACAATGCTCTCCTAATGGATAATTTCCTGAA
>CALCMJ010000173.1 GCA_937967615.1 uncultured Saprospiraceae bacterium | reverse complement strand
CCTGTCCAAGTTGGATCGATTGTATTAAATATTAGTGATGTACCTAATGGCGTGTACATCTTAAATGTGAGAACAGAAGAAGGAATGAAATCCCAAAAGATTGTCGTTCAGAAATAAGACTTTATCTTCCAAAGAAAAAAGCCCTGATGTTTACATCGGGGCTTTTTTTATTGTATTTCATCAAACAGATAGTATTTAAATATTACTTCTTTAAGTTGATCAAAGAGTCTTTTATTTGTTTAATACGCTCAAGACCATCTGCGAGTTTCTTCTTTTCATTATCCACAACCGCCGCAGGAGCCTTCCCTACAAAATTCTCATTCTCTAACTTCTTAGAAACAGACTTTACAAAGCCTTCTTGATATTTAAGTTCCTCCTCAAGTTTTATCGTTTCTGCCTCCACATCTACTTCTTTATTCAACAAGACAAAAAACTTATCTGTACCACTTATAAAAGAAACACCCTCGCTATAATTTTCATCCACTAAAACAACATCGCTTACAAGTGCTAGTTTAGAAACAACAGATTTCCAACCTTGATTATCTGCAAGCCTTTCCGTATTTGGATTCTTTAAAGCAAAAAACTCTAACGTATCAGCTCTTGATATACCATTCTTGTTCTTTATGTCTCTGATGTTTTTGACTACATCATAAAGCCCATCCACTTCCTTCAATATATTCTTATCCACTTCAGCTAATTGAGCTGAAGAACTTACGATACAATCATCACCGTCCTTCCTATCTTTAAGGATATGCCATACCTCTTCAGTAATAAATGGCATGAAGGGATGCAATAGAATACATAATTCTGAAAAGAAGAACATTGTCTTCTCGTAAGTCTCTTTATTAATCTCACCTGTTTCTGGCTTAATCATTTCCAAATACCAAGAACAGAAATCGTCCCAAATAAATGAATATAAAGTTTTCAGCACCTCAGAGAGCCTATATGTTTCAAAGCTCCTAGTATTCAAAGCATGTACTTCGCCTAATTTATTCTCAAACCATTGGATTGCAAATTTATCTGAATCTGTCTGCTCTACATTCTCAGAAACTGTCCAGCCTTTCACAAAGCGTAGAGCATTCCATATCTTATTGCAAAACTTCTTGCCTTGGTCACACAAAGCCTCATCAAACAGCAAATCTCCTCCAGCCGGCGAACATGACATCATACCAAAACGAACCCCGTCAGCGCCAAATTTTTCTATCAAGCCAAGTGCATCCGGAGAGTTCCCTAAGGATTTACTCATCTTCCGCCTTTGTTGGTCTTTTACCATGCCTGTGAAATAGACATGCTTGAACGGAAACGTATTTTCCCATTCGTAGCCAGCCATGATCATCCTCGCAACCCAAAGAAAAATAATATCCCACCCTGTCACTAAAACTGATGTAGGATAGTAGTATTCTAATTCCTCTCTAGATTCGAATCCATCAAATACTGATATTGGCCATAACCAAGATGAAAACCAAGTATCTAGAACATCCTCGTCTTGCTTTAAATCCTCTTTCTGAATGTCAGGAAACTTCGCCTTCGCTTCAGCATACGCCTCTTCAAATTCTTCTGCCACAAATACCTCGTCCTTATAATACCATGCTGGTATCCTATGTCCCCACCAAAGCTGTCTGGAAATACACCAGTCTCGCACATTGTCTAACCAATGCCTATATGTATTCTTATATTTTTCTGGAAAGAACTCAACCTCGCCTGTCATAACCGCATCTAATGCTGGCTTTGCTAGAGACGGCATATTTACATACCATTGTAAAGATAATTTTGGCTCTACCACTGAGTTTGTACGCTCAGACCTACCCACTGAATGTCTGTACTCTTCAATCTTATCTATTTGTCCTAACTCCTTGAGCTCTTTTACAATCGCCTTACGTACCGCAAATCTGTCCTGACCCACATACAATTGACCCGCCTCACTTATAGTCCCATTGTCATTAAAAACATCAATGACTTCTAAGCCGTGTCTCTTCCCTATTTCATAATCATTAATGTCGTGCGCTGGAGTCACTTTTAAAGCGCCCGTTCCAAATTCTACATCTACATAATCATCAAAAATAAGTGGTACCTCTCTATTTACTAATGGCACAATTACTTTTGTCCCTTTTAAACTCGTATAGCGGGGATCCTCTGGGGAAACTGCAACCGCTGAATCTCCTAAAATAGTTTCAGGTCGTGTGGTCGCAATGGTGATAAACCCATCCTTATCTTTTAACTTGTATTTTACATGGTACAAGTGTGAATTTTCTTCTTCATAAAGTACCTCTTCATTTGATAACACCGTCTGCGCCTCTGGATCCCAATTCACCATTCGCAAACCTCTGTACAATTTATCCTTCTTATAGAGATCAACAAATACTTTATATACTGCCTTTGAACGAACCTCATCCATCGTAAACGCAGTACGTTCCCAGTCGCACGAAGCGCCTAGCTTCTTTAGCTGTTGCAATATGATACCTCCATACTTCTCCTTCCACTCCCACGCTCGCTCCATATACTCATCACGCGTCAGGTCAGACTTCTTTATCCCCTCTGCTCTTAACATACGTACCACCTTTGCTTCTGTAGCAATAGATGCATGATCTGTTCCTGGCACCCAACAGGCATTCTTGCCGTCAATACGTGCCTTCCTTATAAGAATATCCTGTATTGTATTGTTTAACATATGACCCATGTGCAAGACACCTGTAACATTGGGTGGTGGTATCACAATAGAAAACGCCTCCCTATCATCTGGAGTCGAATGGAAATAATTCTTTTCCATCCAATGGGCGTACCACTTTTCCTCTACATCTTTTGGGTCATACTTTGATAATAATTCCATATTTCCAGTTTCTTTAGTTAAAGATATCTAACTCTATCTGTCTTGCCAATATATCTTCCATTGTTTCTCTTTCTCTGATCAAATGGCTTTCTCCATTTATATAAAACACCTCCGCAGGACGATACCTTGAATTATAATTTGATGCCATTGAAAAACAATACGCACCGGCGTTATGAAAGCGGAGTATATCTCCTTCCCTGACTTCTGGTATTTTCCTATTCACAGCAAAGGTGTCCGTCTCACATATATATCCTACCACCGTATAAAACCTTGGTTTTCCGGATGGATTAGATAGATTGGAAATGTGATGGTAGGCTTCATAAAACATAGGCCTGATCAAGTGATTAAGTCCTGAATCTATTCCCGCAAATACGGTTGATGTAGTCTGCTTAATTACATTCACCTTAACCAGAAAAGACCCAGACTCACTTACTAGATATTTTCCTGGCTCAAACATAAGGGTGAGATCTTTTCCATACTCTTTACAAAAATTCTCAAACGCTACACTTATTTTGTCTCCAAGATCTTCAATATCTGTTGCCTCACCACCCTCTTTATACGATACCTTAAACCCACTTCCAAAATCTAGATAATCTAAATCCTTGAACTCCATAGCCGCCTTAAATAATATCTCAGAAGCACGCACAAATACCATTGGATCTAGAATATCTGACCCAGTATGCATATGTAATCCTTCTATTTTAAGATTTGTCGCCTTTACTATTCGCAATATATGCGGTAATTGATGGATGGATATACCAAACTTTGAATCAATATGTCCAGTCATGATCTTTGAGTTTCCTCCTGCCATGATATGTGGATTTATGCGCACGCAGACAGGATAGTCTGGATACTTTTGGCCAAACTGCTCTAGGATTGACAAATTATCAATATTGATACGCACTCCTAATTCTACAGCAAGCTCTAATTCTTCAAGTGACACACAATTAGGTGTATAAATTATGTCCTTTTGCTTGTACCCTGCTCGTAAGCCTAATTTGACTTCCTGAATAGATACGGTGTCTAATCCTGACCCAAGATCTCTGATGAATTTTAAAATATTAATATTCGTCAGAGCCTTACACGCATAATTAATCTTTACTGATGTATAGCTAAAGGCATTTTGAAGTCGGTCATATTGTTGTCTTATCTTCTCACTGTCGTACACATATAAGGGACAGTCAAATCTATCTACAAGTGCTAATAAGGTACTTTCTGGTATCATAATACATGAATTTGCTCAATAAGCTGCCAAATATAAATTTTTCACAGCGGAACTTACGATTCTTGCTTATCCAATAGATTAGTTCTATTTTAAAAATATATTGAACCTTAAACACCAAAAACTTAAAATTCTACATCTAAATATCAAAAGCGATTCCTTTGACCTATGAGCAAGAACATATAATAGAAGGGCTAAAGACCGGCGACAGAAAAATGCAGGAGGTTTTGTACAAGAAACACAGCCCTTTTCTGCTTAGTGTCTGCAGGCGTTATGTTAAAAATACAGCCGACGCTGAAGATGTCTTTATAGAGGGATTTTATAAAATTCTATCAAAAATAAAATCGTACTCCGGTGCAGGAAGCTTTGAAGGATGGATGCGCAGAATAATGGTAAACGAATCTCTGATGCATTTAAGAAAAAATAATAATTTCTCAATGACATTAGAGTTGAGTAATGTAGATATAAAGTATGAGGTGACATATGATCAAAATATCGATTACCAACAACTTCTTAAAATATTGGAAATTTTACCTACTGGATACAGGACAGTTTTTAATATGTACGTGATAGAAGGATACAAGCACAGAGAGATCGCAGAAATACTTAACATCAGTATTAATACATCTAAATCTCAACTGATTCAGGCGAGAAAACGACTACAGGAAATAATTAAAAAAAAACACTTATATAATTTTGCATAGACATGAATAATTTTGAAGATCAAATAAGAAATTCAGCAGAAACTGCAGAAGAAAAAACTCCAGATTATCTATGGGATAAACTTGAAAGAAAAATAGATCGCAAGATTCAAAAAAAACAAGTTTCCCTTTATAGGTCATTAGCAATTGCCTCTAGTCTTATTGCTCTTATTGCAGTCATTTCTTTAGTGTACTACAATTCAAATACCTATAATCCAAATCTCTTAGCATATAATACAGATGAAAATCTACATCTAGAAGAACTTTCCTTGCAAGCAGACGATTTCTACAACACCCAGCATGTAGAAAAACTTGTGCAATGGCGTGAAATGAGTGAGCGACTTGGCAGTTCACTCAACTATTAGAAAGGAAATCTGCTCAATTCTTTTATTTAAAGGGAGATCGTTCTAACCACTTAACTTCTGGTACCGTTATCTTCAATAACTGCTTTACAATTGCGTTGAGTGGCTTGCTGTAATGCTTGACATAAAGTTCCAGCTGCTGTGGTCTTGCCCCTACTGAAGATTTAATTTCTAGTGCCGTCCTAGACATATGTAGCATAGTTGCGTTTGCTTCAATTGCATCCTCTATCATAAAGTAGAGCATATTGAGATAAATCTGATGTTCTTGATTATGTTTTATACTATAACCTAAAAAGTGAGCATCTAACTCTGTCCCAGCTTTGATCAGAGTATAAAAACCTAACATCTCTTCTCCCCTAAACACACCCACTAATCTCACATCCTGCGGAAGTTCCAAAGCCATTCCTGCAAAATAATAATCATCTAAAAAGAAAAGATTAAATCCAGCGCCTCCCGCCGTCTCCATATATAAGGCATACATCTTAGCAGCATATTTTTGAATTTCTTCTCCCTCTAATTTCCTGTGTGTAATATCTCCAAGCTTTTTCTTAGCTCTGCGTACGCGCACCCGGTACTTAGACTTTATTGCTGATAGGTAGTCGTCAAATGAATTCCATGTTGGATCAATTTTCATCTTCATTTTGGGTTCTACCTGAAAATTTGAAAATTGATTTTGACCTAAAACGTTTGAATATACATCTATGTCCTTCTTTATATCTTTAAGAAGAATACCGCTAGGTTTTTTAAAATTCTTACTGAAGTATTTTCTGTATTCCTCTGTAACATTAGAGACGATATCTACCTGTTCCTTCAATTCTATTCCTGGAGAAAAAAAATGCCCATAGTTTCCTGTTAAAAGCGCATTGCCACTTACTATAAGTTGGAAATTTAGAAACGGAAGAATGAGCTTCTTCGCTCCTTCTTTCACTTTTTGAGAAAAGCGCAGTTTATGATTATGCTCCCCATAACTTTTAGAAAGTTGAATGTATATGTTTTGAAATAAGAACTTCGCAATAAGTGTGTTCTTCCTCTTTACGAGTACATATATATGAGACATATTTTTAGCCGGGTACTTTTCAAGGACTTTTAAGTACTTGGATTTCCAGTAAAGGTTATTATCTCCTATGCTATCCCAAACTTCAGAACAAGCATGAACAGAGTCATAATACTCCAATGTAATATCGCTCTCAAATGTGCTCACTTATCTGACTGTGCTCTTTGTGAAATAATTTCAATAGCAGATTGCTCGCTTAGCCATCGCGTAGAATTTCTATTGCTCAATGAAGATTGTTGTTGGCACCAGGATTCAATAATTTGCTTACTGACTGTATTGTGCACTGAAAGATCTCCAAAACTCGAAATTCCCAGATGATTGAGCTTTTCATCAGAAGGAACGGAAATGACATAGTCTACAGTACTTGAATCTCCTTTTATTCGCAATAAGCCTACAGGAATCACTTTAATGGACTTCCCTTTGCTCATTGAGGAACTGAGAATTATTACTTCAACATCCTTTAATCCGTTTATCCTTGCTAAATTAAATGGAGGAGCAAGTGTACTCTTATTGTCCAGGTTCTCAAAACTCCCCGCAGGTGTTGTTATCGTGGTTTCATAGCCAGTATGCAATGCCTCTTTGGGACTAGCGCTAGGAGCACTGGTACAGGCATAGGCAAATAAAAAACCCAGATATAAAAGAAAAATCACAGAACTCTTTCTCATCGCACACAATATTAATGTATGATTTGCAAAGCTAATTAATTAATTCTTGGTCTAATTGTCCAGAGGATAACATATTTGCGCAGATAAATTACCTTTGTTTGTAATACGATAACTATGGAGAATACATATTTTAAACCAGAAGATCTTAAGAAATTTTCAGAAATCACTGAGTTTCAAGAGGAGTATGGGAAGAAATTTTTTGAATGGTATGGTACTGTCTTTGAAGAAGGAGCCTTGAGTAAACGCGAGAAAAGTTTAATTGCACTTGCCGTTGCTCATGCAATTTCTTGTCCCTATTGCATTGACGCCTATTCGCACACTTGCTTGTCTGTAGGAGCAGACGAAGAGCAAATGATGGAAGCAGTGCACGTGGCAGCAGCTATAAAAGGTGGCGCAACGTTAGTAAACAGCGTTCAAATGATGAACCATGTCAAAAAGAAGTTGATGTAATTATATGGGCGTAAAGCAAAAAACAAAATCACTTAAATCCAGAAAAAGTGATTTATCTAATACCTTAATTCAGTTGAGTGTCCTTAACGGGCAGGGGAAAGTTGATGCCAAATTTCAAAATTTCTCTGATAAGATAAAGGAACATGGATATGCAGACGGAATCAGTTCCTCTCCTATTGATATATTTCAAATCAACATAGGTAAACTTTGTAATCAGACCTGTGCGCATTGTCACGTGGATGCCGGCCCGGATAAGAAAGAAGAGAACATGGACCGTGCTACTTTGGAGAAGTGTTTAGAATTGATAATTAAATACAATATCCCTAAGGTAGACATCACTGGTGGTGCTCCAGAACTCAATCCCCATTTTAGATGGTTTGTGCAAGAATGCTACAAGGCTGGAAAACATGTCATGGACAGGTGCAACCTGACGGTTATAGAGGCAAATAAAAAGTACAACGATTTACCGGAATTTTTTGCTGAGAATAAGGTGGAAATAATTTCATCGCTACCCTACTTCTCTAAAAAAAGAACTGATAGTCAGAGAGGTGATGGTGTGTTCGAAGATTCTATCGCTGCATTGAAAAGATTAAATGCTGTAGGTTACGGGATGCCAGATTCTGACCTTACTTTAAATCTTGTATACAACCCTACTGGCGCATACCTGCCTGGCGATCAAGATGCATTGGAAAAAGAATTTAAAACCCAGTTGCGAAGACGCTACCAGATAGAGTTTAATCAGCTGTTTGCAATTACAAATTTACCTGTAAGTCGCTTTTTAGATTATCTCTTAGAATCTGGAAACTACGAACAGTACATGACAGAATTAGTAGATGCTTTTAATCCTAACACCATTGAAGGCCTCATGTGTCGTAACACAATTTCTGTGAGTTGGGATGGCAACATTTATGATTGCGATTTTAATCAGATGCTAGATTTAAAAAGCGATATCAAAGGCAATCATATTTCAAGTTTTTCTTTAGAAGAATACCTTAACCGCAAAGTTGTTCTGAATCAGCACTGTTATGGATGCACCGCAGGCGCAGGCTCCAGCTGTGGTGGCGAAATAAATTGATAATATAATCTGAATTGGTTTAAGGATTTGGGCGATCCTTCCCACGCAAGGCGTAGGAAGACCAGGCTCATCCATGACTTCCACATGCGTTCCGGTCCTTTGGACTCCCTTCGGGATCATTCCTATCCTTATCGCGATAACTTCATAAGCTATGTACAAATGCTAATAAAATTGAAGCATTTGGCCTCTTTTAAAGTAAATTCTCAGAATTAAGTCTTTATTAAGAATTTTTACCTCATGTTTTACGTCCTATATTTGTACTTATAATTATAAAAATGAAATACCTATATATCAGCTTATCTCTTATACTCATAATTGCATCTTGCAAAAGCAACAAGGAAATGGCAAAAAAAGAAGCTGAAATCCAAGACAGAGAATTTTTGATGCTCAAGAAAGGACCATGTTTTGGCAAATGCCCTGTTTATACAATGTCCATTTATAACAGTGGCCTTGTGGAGTTTCACGGAAAATCAAACACGCAAAACTTAGGTAAATTTTCAAAGCAGCTAAGTCCTGCTCTATTGGATGAATTGCTTTTGTCATGTAATGATGCTGACATTCTTTCTATGCAAGACATGTACACTAGCCAAATTGCGGACCTCCCATTGATTACAATAAAGTATACTACAGATGACTCTACTAAAACCGTAAAAGGAAAAGAAGATCGACCTGTCAAACTCATCGCATTACAGAAAAAATTAGAAGACATTGTAAGCAGTGACAATTGGACACTTGTGGAAGCAGCAGATATTGACAATCCTGGAATTACTCCTCCGCCTGAAGATATGGCTGAACTTATAAATACAGAGGTGATCATTCAACCAGCTGATGGGATTAGATTACCTAACTGGATAAAAAAGAATAAAGAGCGTTATGGGATAAGATTACTAGATCGTATTTCTGAGGATAAAAATTATTGGCTCATAACCTGGGACCAAGCAAAAGGAACACCTGATGAATTTCTAAATGCTCTTCAGAGAGATCCTGAAATTAAAATGGCACAGTTTAATCTCAAAGTAGAAGGAAGGCAACGATAAGAAAAATCCTCTAGCCTTTAGCTTCATTCCAGAGTGCATCCATTTCTTCAAGAGACATATCGTCTAATTCCTTAGTGGCATGCTTCTCAATATATTCAAATCTGTGTTTGAACTTTTTATTTGTTTTTTCTAAAGCAGTCTCTGGGTCTATATCTAGAAATCGAGCATAGTTTATCAATGAAAACATGAGATCACCAAACTCTTCTTCTATCTTATCTTGTTCACCACTTTTTACTGCTTCCAGCAATTCTTCTTCTTCTTCTTTTACTTTTTCCCACACTTGATCCTTATTTTCCCATTCAAACCCTACCTGCGAAGTTTTGTCTTGCATTCTGTAGGCCTTGATCATGGCTGGTAAACCTTTGGGTACTCCTCCCAGCACAGATTTCTTTCCTCCCTCTTGAAGTTTTATCTTCTCCCAGTTTCTTTTTACATCTTCTTCATTTTGCACTTGGACATCTCCATAGATATGCGGATGGCGTTTTATTAATTTATCACACAAATCATTAAGTGCATCTCCTATATCAAAGGCATTTCGTTCTTCAGCTATCTTGGCATAAAAAACCATATGCAATAATATATCTCCTACCTCTTCTTTAACACCCTCATAATCATCTTCTAGTATTGCATCACACAATTCGTATGTTTCTTCTATTGTTAGCTTTCTTAGAGTATGAATGGTTTGTTTTCTATCCCATGGACACTTCTCACGGAGCTCGTCCATTATCTTCAAAGTACGTTCAAAAGCGGCAAGCTTTTCTTTCATTTTTGCAAACTAATTACTGAGAATATGGTTATTAATATTATGCTTCGTAAATTTACCACATAATCAGTAACATATGAGTAGTTTTCTATATACTTTGGTAATTATCTTTGGGGTCTTCTTGATATCCTTTCTTCTTATGAATATCAGATTTATGCTTACAGGGAATGAGTTCAGAGGAACATGTGCCTCTAATAATCCATTATTGAAAACGGAGCTTGGGGATTGCACTATGTGTGGGAAAAAGCCAGAAGAGGAGTGCAAAATGCCTGATTCTGAATAATTCTATTTAACGCTTTTCAGTTAATCGGCTTCCAATTACTATCAATCCACTACAAAAGAAAATTGCAGTAACTACGTACAATACTAACATCTAATACTCGTTTTGGGTTGTGTTTCTCAATATTAAGTTTCTCGTCGCTTTAAAGTTGCTCAAATACAAGGAGTTATAAAAAAATAGCTGCTAGAATTATCATATATTTATTTGCGTAATACATAGCACCTTTATATTAAGAACAGAACAAATAATTATAATATATAACATGAACAGGTCAATTTTCATAATGCTTTGGTTTCTATTTATTTGCATCCAATCCCATGCTCAAAAACCAAATCAGTTAAACTCTGGAGAAATTTATCACGCCATCCAAAAGTTAAATTTTTTGGGCACTGCACTTTATCTCGCAGCACACCCAGATGATGAGAATACAAGGATGATTTCTTATCTCTCTAATGAAGTAAAAGCAAATACTGCCTATTTATCGCTTACCCGTGGAGATGGAGGCCAAAACCTGATTGGATTAGAAATTCAAGAACTTTTAGGTGTACTCAGAACTCAAGAATTGCTAGAAGCAAGAAAGATAGATGGTGGAAAACAGTTTTTTACTAGAGCAAATGATTTTGGCTACTCCAAACATCCTGATGAGACCTTGAAAATCTGGAATAAAGAAGAAGTTTTAAAAGATATTGTTTGGATCATCAGAAATTTCAAACCAGATATCGTCATAAATAGATTTGATCATAGACGCTCAGGGCAAACGCATGGTCACCATACCTCTTCTGCTCTGCTTTCTATTGAAGCATTTGATCTTACAAACGATAGAAACATTTATCCTGACCAACTTAAGCATACAGAACCTTGGCAGGTAAACAGGCTCTTTTATAATACCTCATGGTGGCGGTATGGCAGCAGAGAAAAATTTGCATCCGTAGATAAAAGCAGTATGGCAAGTGTAGATATTGGTGTCTTTTATCCAGTATTAGGTAAATCAAATTCTGAGATTGCGAGTGAAGCAAGAAGTATGCATAAGTGCCAAGGCATGGGTTCTACTGGTTCCAGAGGTAGCACAACAGAATACCTTGAACTCGTAAAAGGAGAAATGCCAATGGATAGAGAAAATTTATTTGATGGTATTAATACAACTTGGACTAGAGTAAAAGGTGGTCAGGCTATCCAAACACAGATGGATGCATTAATAAATAATTACGACTACTTAGCTCCTCATAAGTCCGTAAAAAAACTTGTAGAAATACGATCCTTGATTCGAGGCATTCAAGACAAATACTGGAAAACCATAAAATTAGCAGAAATAGATCTTATCATTGAATCCAGCCTAGGACTGTATGCTGAAGCATTTTCTGATGTACAGACAACAACAGAAAATGATAGGATGGAACTCACATTTGAATGTACTAACAGAAGTGCTATTCCAGTAAACTTAAGTGCAATAAAGGTTCCTCTCGCAGGACTAGACACAAGTGTAACTGAAGTATTAGAAAACAACGTACAAAAAAAGTGGTTCAAAACAATTACTGTTCCCGCTCTCAAAACATCAGAACCCTATTGGATAAATGACAAGGGGGAATTAGGTACTTATCACGTAGAAAATCCGCTCTTAATAGGTTTAGCAGAAACTCCTAAAGACATCAAAGCCCAATTTGTTCTTGAGATCTATGGAGAAAAAATTACACTCACGAAGGATATAGTGCACAAATACACAGATAGAGTTGCAGGAGAAGTTGTAGAGCCTCTAGAGGTCATTAAAGATGTCTCTGTTAGAATGGAAAACGGATCTTACTTCTTCTCTTCTGAACAAGAACAAAAAGTAAGAGTGTACGTAAAAGCAGGCAAAGCCAATGCCTCCGGAAATGTGCGATTACAATCCAATGATTCAAATTGGAAAATCACTCCTGCTATGCATAAGTTTTCTATAAGTGAACCTGGAGATGAGGCCACGTTTGAATTTACAGTTGTGCCTCCTGCGCAACAGTCTATTGCTGATATTAATGTTGAGGCAGAAATTGTAGGGAAAGGAAAAATAAATACCGAATCCGTAATTATAAACTATGATCACATTGCCAAACAGACAGTTTCTGTCCCTGCAAAATCAAAGTTTGTAAAGATTGACCTAAAAACAGCAGGTAAAAACATAGGCTATGTTGATGGTGCTGGTGATAAGGTCGCTGAGAGTCTGCGCTTAGTAGGGTATTCTGTAACGAATATTCCTATAGCAAATATTGATCACAAAAATCTGGAAGAATATGATGCAATCATGATAGGCATCCGAGCCTTGAATACAAAGAAAGAATTGAAATTTAAAATGAAGGAGCTATTGAAATATGTTGAGAATGGTGGCAACCTTGTCATTCAGTATAATACAACAAGAGGCTTAAACATTGACGACTATACGCCCTATCCATTAAAGCTTTCAAGAGATAGAGTTTCAGACGAAACAGCGGAAGTGAGAATTCTTGCTCCAGAACATCCTGTGCTCAATTACCCAAACAAAATTACAACTAAGGACTTTGATGGATGGATACAAGAAAGAGGATTATATTTCCCAAATGAATGGGATAGTAAGTACACAGCCATTCTTTCAATGAATGATGTAAATGAAGATCCAAAGGATGGATCACTCTTAATTGCTCCACATGGTAGAGGTTATTTTGTTTACACAGGTATATCTTGGTTCAGAGAACTTCCAGCTGGAATACCGGGAGCATTTCGCCTTCTTTCTAATATCTTAGCATTAAAGCAGGAAAGAGCATGAAAAAAACCGTAGACACTTCAGACAGTTCCGTTCCACTCTTTAGTTCATGGAATTACTGGTATGCCTTGATACTTTTAATGAATGTTATTCTGATCGTATTGATCTATTTCTATTTTAAGTCATTATAGGATGAGTGTATTAGACTGGGGAATACTTATTATAACAACAATCACTATTGTTGCTTATGGAATTTGGAAGACGAAAGGAAGCAAGGATATAGAAGGATACCTTCTTGGTGGTAATGAAGCTAAATGGTGGACAGTAGGTTTATCCGTTATGGCAACACAAGCCAGTGCAATCACCTTTTTATCTACACCTGGACAAGCATACAACGACGGAATGGGATTTGCTCAATTCTATCTTATGTTGCCAGTTGCTATGATTATTATCTGCATCACGTTTATCCCCATGTTTTACAAGCTAAAAGTATACACAGCTTATGAATTTCTTGAAGGAAGGTTTGACTTAAAAACACGATCTTTTACTGCATTTCTATTTTTGGTACAAAGAGGTCTTGCGTGCGGAATCACAATTTACGCACCTGCTCTGGTGCTCTCCTCTATCATGGGGTGGAATCTTAATTTAACCACTCTTATCATTGGACTGATAGCAATCGCATATACCGTCTCTGGAGGCACTAAGGCTGTGCATGTAACACATAAGTTACAAATGACCATCATCTTCATAGGACTCATAATAATTTTCTGTTTGCTTATGAGCTATTTACCTGACGAATATTCCTTTAGGGAAGTACTTCAGATAGCAAATGCAAATGAGAAACTTGAGGTCATTGATTTTTCATTTAACTGGAAGGACAGATACAATATATGGACATCCCTGGCTGCTGTATTTCTATTCCTCTCCTACTTTGGGACAGATCAGTCTCAGGTACAAAGATATATCTCAGGACAGAGTATTCGTGCGAGTAGACTAGGTCTAATAATGAATGGGATGTTGAAATTACCTCTCCAGTTTTTTATTCTCTTTATTGGAGTTCTAGTCTTTATATTTTTTCAGTTTACTAAGCCACCTATCTTCTTTAATGAAAAGGTCAATGAGAAAATTTATGCCTCAGAGTATGCCTCAGACTTTAAGGCATCTGAACAAAGCCTAGAGACTGTCTTTGATACTAGGCAAGAACTTTACAAAGAATATGTAATTGCAAAAAAGACGGATGATGTAAATAAGATAAGAAGCACTCAGAAATTAATCGCTGCAAGTTCAGCGCAAGAACTACAAATACGTTCTGATGCAAAGGAGATTATAAAACAATATGACTCCACTATTGAAACAAATGACAAGGACTATATTTTCTTAAATTTTATCCTAAACTATTTACCTAAAGGACTCGTAGGTTTACTTATTGCCATGATCTTTTTTGCAGCAATGTCTTCTACAGCATCTGAGCTCAACGCACTAGGATCCACCACGTCAATTGATATTTACAAACGATCCATTAATCAAAACGCATCTGATGCACACTATTTAAAAGCATCAAAATTACTTACTCTGATGTGGGGTGTCTTTGCAATGCTCTTCGCCGCATTTGGAACCCTTGCAGAAAACTTAATTCAATTTGTTAATATAGTAGGCTCAGTCTTTTACGGTACTATCCTAGGCATTTTTCTGGTTGCATTCTATATGAAATGGATTAAAGCAAATGCTGTTTTCTTCGCAGCTGTTCTTGCTGAATTGATTGTTATTTATTTATGGTACAATTATATTTATGTAGAAGAACACTTTTCATTCTTATGGCTAAATTTAATAGGAACTGTGGTGACAATAATATTTGCAAGCATACTTAGTCTCTTTCTTGATAAAAAAATCGTAAATTAGAGGAGCAGTAGTTCATCCGCATTACATAACCCTACAATCTTCCTCTGATGAAAAATACTGTAATCATCTTCTTTATTCTTTTTTCTATCTCATCTATGAGCTACGCACAAGACTGTGCCTGTACTATCAAACAAGTAGAATCTAACACTGTTGAACCCTGTGAAATTGTCGTTGGTGACATTGTTCAAGTAGCAAGCACCTCAGAACTTAAAACAGCAATCAGCCAAGCAAATCAAAATGGGGGTAATGTCACAATCCTTATTGCTGATGGGACCTACCCTATTGCAACTACCTCTTGGTACCCATATATAACCGCTAGCAATATTGTCTTTAGATCAGCCTCAGGGAATAGAGATGCAGTTATCCTTACTGGCACAGGAATGGCAAGCCAATCTTCAGGAACTGAAATAGGCATATTTGCTGTGGGAGACAATATCACAATCGCCGATCTTACTATTCGAGATGTGGCAAACCATGGTATTTCTGTATCCGGCGAAAACCTCTATGTCCATAATGTGAAAATCCAAAATACATTTGAGCAAATGATAAAAGGTGTTTCCGCGAATGATGGTGGAGATATGGGAACTGTACAATGCAGTATGTTTGAATATACCGCAGGTGTAGGGCCACAGTACTATATAGGCGGCTTAGATATCCATGACGGAGACGGATGGCTAGTGAGTGATAATATATTTAAAAACATAGCCAGTCCATCCATGTCACTAGCAGAACATGCCATTCATTTTTGGAACTCTTCTTCTAACAATATTGTGGAACGAAACCAAATTATAAACTGCGACAGAGGAATAGGCTTTGGATTAGGGAGCAGTCCTAGCGAAGGAGGAATTATCAGGAACAACATGATCTATAATGATGGGCACCATGATTATGACGATGTAGGGATTGGCTTAGAAACCTCTCCTAATACAAAGGTGTATAACAATACGATTTACATTGATTATCAGAATGCTATTGAATATCGTTTCGAAGAAACTGTAGGTGTAGAGATTGTAAACAATATCACAAATAGAGCTATCCGATCAAGAAACGGAGGACAAGCAGATGAAAGAATGAACATTGAAGCTGTATCTGATGATTGGTTTGAAGACCTTGCGAACGGAGATTTACGTCTAGCGTCTGCCGTATCAGAAATAGTAGATCAGGGTGAAGATTTGACAGGTCAGCTCATCTATGATTTAGATAAAAATTTACGCCCGCAGGATGGCTTGTTTGATTTAGGAGCAAATGAATTTGGCGCTGTGTCTACGAAAACTAATGATGACCTTGATCAAATTCAATTCCTACTATTTCCAAATCCAGTGCAGTCCAGTCTTAAAATACAAGTAAATACTAAAGATGCTTATTCTGTCCAAATATATTCTGCAGATATGAAGCTACTTACACAGTTAAGGCAAGAACAATTTGTTGATGATCTTTATATAAATACTAACAATTGGGAAAATGGACTTTATTTTTGCAGCGTGCAGAATGCAAATGGAACTGTAGCTGTAAAGAAGTTCATTGTACAGCGAAATTAGGAATACATTCAACGCATTATGATAATTTCAAGATATGTATTTATAAAAGCAAATTGCTAGTTCAATTTAAAATGATATAAATACATATCTTGTTCTTATGTTTCCTGATTTTAATATTTACTCTACTCCTCTACTCGTATTAGTAGTCCAAGGGCTTATTCTGACTTTCCTGTTATTTACTAAGGCCTCAAAACTTAAAAATGTCACATATGCGCTTTTAGCACTTATCTTGCTGATCACCTGTTACCATAGAACGACCTACACAATAGGTTTTATGGGATGGTATGACACATTTAGAAATACAAAAATTAATTACTATTTAATTTCTCTCACACTTGCCGTAGGCCCCTTAATCTATTTTTATATTAAATCCTGTGTGAACAGAAATAGCCATTTTGAAAAAAAGCAACTCTTGCATTTTGTGCCTGCATTACTCTATGTTCTATTTTTTATAGGGGTCTACATATACGATAGTTCCCAAGCAGGTTTTAGAGAAACATCGAATGGTGTATTGGTTTTAAAAATGGGCAATACACTCTGGATACTCCAGTCTATCTTGACTTCCGTCCATATGTTTATCTACCTCTACCTGTCATTCCAAATCTATTATAAATACAAAGCCTCTCTTAATCATCACTATTCAAATACATTCCAATACGAAATGTCTTGGTTGAGAAATTTCCTTTACCTCTATAGCTTTTTGTTTATCTATGATGTAGTGCAGTCATTTACAGACGGGTTTATCTTTGACTTACATTGGACTCAAGAATGGTGGTTCCAATTTTTCTCTATCCTTGTGGTTATTTATGTGGGTGTAAAGGGCTACTTTACCTCCGTTGAAGAACTTCCTAATATTTCAATGGAACTGGATTCAAATCGTGGATTGTCTGCAAATAAAGATTTACAAAAAACGGAAGCTGATAACTATGCACATGAGTTAGAAAAATTGAGAACATTAATGTCAGAAGAAAAATTCTATCTCAATCCCCAACTTACCTTGCGTTCCTTATCCCAAAAGTCAGGATTAGCCCCTTCACATTTATCTAAAATAATCAATACAGCTGCCGGACAAAACTTCAACGACTTTGTCAATTTGTATAGGGTTGAGTATGTAAAATCTAAACTAAGTCAAGAAGAGACATCTAAGCTCTCCATTTTAGCAATTGCTCTTGATGCTGGTTTCAATAGTAAAGCCACATTTAATCGTGTCTTCAAGAAATTAACAGGAGAATCTCCTTCAGCATTTCGAAAATAATTTTTATTGCAAATTATTGGTCTTCAATGGATTAGATAATTTGAGACGCCTCATTTTATAATCTAAGACCTGCATTCGTATTCTAAGACGCTAAGTGCTGGATATGGTCTCATCTTTGAAATATCAAATCAAAAAAAATGAATATTATGAAATATCTTACGACACTTGTTCTGATTGTTTGTACGCAGCAACTCCTTACAGCCCAAATCTATGGCAATGGTAATCAAGTAGAATTCTCCAGGTCTGTTGCGGGCATTACATCAATTGACATTCAATTTAATGCAGACATTATTTTAGATTTTTCTGGAGATGAGGTCATGCGAATAGAAGTTGATGAAAATATTAAAGACTTAATTGGCATTGATTTTACAAATGGGAAACTAAGCTTGGATCAGGTCAAATGGATTGAGCCAAAGATGCTACCCAAAATCTACATTGGCACACCTCAATTAGAAAGAGTGTATCAGGGAACCCACAGTACTACAAAAATAATAGGCGTACAAGGCTCTACTTTACGACTAGAAGGAAACGTGGGAAAGATTATTGCTTCTGGAAATGTTGAATTGCTAAAGATCAATACGAGTGGAACTGATATTGATCTGGAAGACTTAGAAATTGCTACAGCAAAAATCAATATCCTGGGCCATGCTAAGGTAAAACTGAATAAAATAGATAGAATAGAAACGACGTATGCAGATGATAAGCGCATTCAATTGATGCAAGAGCCCAATGAATATTTAAACGAGATCCCAGCAGTCAAAGATGACACTCCAGTCTTTTCTGCAAACCCTGGGCTGAGCTATATAAATTTTAAAATTCGAAATAATTCCTGGACGAGAAAACATTTTGTAGTTGTAAGCCCTAAGCGAGACGGCAACACATTTAGCTATGGATTCCCTATGATGCCAAGTACCAATAAATCAGAGAAATGGTCTGTAGGCACTCGTATCTATCAAGAAAAAAGAGATGGTGAAAGAATCTTACTTGTTACTATTGAAGAGAAAGATGAAGGTCGGGTTATCCCATTGTTTTAATTCAATGGCGCAAGGGACAAATAGAAATTTTACACTGATGCTTGTATTAAAGGAATACTAAGTTCATCAGCATTTAATTGCATTGATGAATAGATAAGTAAAATTTAAACTTTTACTATTGACGATACAAGTAAGAGGCATAAAAAAAGGCTTCGGAAAAATCCGAAGCCTTTTAATCTTTTTTAACGAAGAGATAATTATTTCTTCATTGCCCAAGCAGCGATAGACTCCTTGTTCATTTTGACATAATCATCATTTCCAGCAACTGTTGCTAATTGCATAGACTTGTCAGCAGCTTTGATTGCTTCTGCAAATTTACCCATATCAGCTAAGATAAGTGCCTCTCTTCTTACTTGCCAAAATTTAGGCTTGTCTACCTTAGTCGCTTTTTGAACTAGCTCTAAAGCTTTCATAAGATCTTTTCCAGAAGTATGATAATACGTAGCAGCATTATAGTAATCTCCAGGAGTAGGACCTGCTAATACTTGCTCTATATTTTTCATAACACGCTCGTCCACATCTACTCCTATTTTTACAGGAACAACTGTATTCTCCCATGCTATTGTTAAATCTCCAGAAGTATCAGTAATGTTTTCAAAAGAAATTCTGAAAGTTTCTACAGCATCATTTATTGATCTAGGGGAAGCTTTTACTGAAGCTGCTGGCTTTTTTTCACTGTAAGAAGACCAGCTTGTAGCATCATGTGAATAAAAGTTTACCATCCAACTAGCACCAGTTGGTAATGTTGTAATTGCATATGATCCTGCAGATAACTTTAATCCACCGACAGTAACATCATCGCTGAACGTAATTTTAGTTGCCTGATTAGCTCCTGTTCTCCAGAGTTTACCATAAGGTACAAGACCGTCAGCTGAAAAGATTTTACGTCCTTTCATACTAGGTCTAGAATATTCTACAGTAACATCTGTAAGACCAATTGTCTGCATTACTTTTGCAGAAGTGGAAGCCGAAGGTGTTTTAATTTGTGCTTCAACGCAATAGCTTAAAGCCACTGCCATTGTGAGTATAAATAATTTTTTCATAATAATTATTAGTTAAATTTTGCCCAAATATAAGAAAATAGCAGCTAGAATCGTGCAATTTAAACTACTTAGAATCTAAGGGTTATCCCTTAATTTGTCTAGATCTGAAGTAATATGCTAGCGCTGAACCTACTAAAATCTTGATAAGTCCTCCTAGTAAAAATGGTTTGATCCCACTTTCCCATACTGTTTTCAAATCATAAAACTGGAGTAAACGTAGCCCCCCCGACAATAGAATAATTGCGGTACCAAGAGTCATATAAAGAACAATCCCTGCAAAACTCGTTTTCAATTTTTGAAAAAAGCTCTCCAAAATTATCACAGCAAACAGGAAGCCTAGTAGATACCCCCCAGACGTCCCCTTTATAATTTCCACACCTGCATTTCCATCTGCGAAGACAGCTACCCCTAAGGCACCCAAAATCAGATAAGAGAGAATAACCAAAACGCCATTTGATCGGCTCAAAAAAAAGCCAATCAAAAGCACGGTAAAACTTTGTAAAGAAACTGGGATATTAAAATTGCTAATGGGAAGATCAAAACTTACATAAGAACTCGCAATAAGAGCAACAAGTCCAAGCAGTATTCCTAAAATATCTTTTTTAAGCACAGTATATTAATTTACTAAACAGCGTCTGCTTGTGTCTTCCACTCTCCTTCACCTACTGGCTCATCTGAAGTAGTCACATAAGCTTCATTTGTCTCATCATCGTAATAAAAATAAAGCGGTCCTTCATTTCTCATTATGTCTATAAACGCAGCATATTTCTCTACCCGCAAATAAATCAGAAACACTTTCAAATTATCCTTTTCAACTACGACATTGTCTTGTTCAAACTCTCTCGTAAAACGGAGTACTACTCTACCAGATGGTATTCTAAACTGTATTCCATAATCTGTTTTTTCACCCTCTGCTGCTCTACTAAAAAGAGAGACCTTGTAGTGTTTAAATTCTTCAATAATATATGCCATTTGCTTTTTTTTTAATTAGTGCTAAACTACATTTTGTATTGGAATTATTTTTATGAAATAGGAATTGGGAAGGGAGAATTATGAATTATGAAGGAAGAATTATGAATTGGAATTATGAAGGAGGAATTATGAATTATGAATTATGAATTATGAATTTATCCTCCCCAGCTTGTATTTACATTTAATGTTACATTAAATTTTCCACATTGTTTTGATGGTGCGTTAATGTCTGCCTCTAATTTATATCCAGTAATTGCCTTTATGACAGCTTTCTTTTTGGATGAACTTAAACTGGCTGTTGTTTCATCTAAAAGTTCAACATAGGTGACATCGCCAGTGGGAGCGATACAAAATTTAGCAACTATCATTCTTCCTTTTTGGCTTTCAAAACCTATGTCAAGAATTTCTTTTATATTTCTATAAATTACTTTTCTGCCAAACACACCAATTCCTGATTCGTCATATTCTCCCTCATTGTTACTTTTTAGTTCCTCAACAGGAACTAGAATTTTAGCCGTCTGGGACATTAAAAAGCTGTAGCTGAGAAAAAATAAACCTATGCTTATTATATATTTCATATTTTAGTTTTAATACATGTACAAGGAATACATGTATATGTCACCAGCAAGTAGATTGTTACCGCAAATTAATAAAAATAATTGGACTAGCGATGTGCAAGAGTGACCGCAGGTCAGACACAATCTTGATTGTGGCCGAGCAGACTTGCGAGCTCTGAAACGTAGCGACCTGAGATGAGCGCAAGCGAACTCAGGGAGGCCCCTCATAATGCTATTCTTTTAAAAAAGAATAGCGGAAACCTACATTTAGATCTCCGCTATTTTTAACGATAAATAAAATTTATCGTATCACAATGATATTCTTAGTCAATATTGTATTCCCTGTATTTATTAAGAGCGTATAAGACCCATCATTAAGACCTAGACGGGTGATATCTAATGATAGTGTCTGACGTTCTGCTTTTTCCTGAGTAGACCAAACAAGAGTACCTACACTATTTACCATTTGCAGTGTGTAGTTTTGATTTGCTCCAGTAATCTTTAAATTCAAAAGATCACGGACCGGATTTGGATATGTACTTATATTCAGTTCACCTTTTACATTAGAATCAGCGAACAAGCTTTCCAATGGGCTGCCTGAATCAATTGCGTAATTGCCAGATCCTACAACATTGATAGTATAATCTTCCACTTCACCAGCATAGTTGTCATCGCAAGCTTCTTTATGGCCATTACGGCTCATAATAACGCGCATTTTTGTCTCGCCTTCAAAGGCATCTGATCCAATATTAATATCCGCAGTCTGCGTTCCCTTTCCAGTTTTCTGTGCTACTCTTTCTGATGGATGAGAAAAAATTCCATCTTGATTTAGATCAATATACACTCTCCATTTTTTAGGCTTATCTTTTCCTAAGTAGCCGGGGGTCAAATGGATTTCATAATCCTGACCAATAGCAAGGTCTGTAGATTGCTCACAGTAATTTCCATAGCCCTCATCGTCACCAGATGTGTTATCAATATTTGCAATTGTTACATTGTCAATCCATTCATTAGATGTATTCAAATTTTCTGGCTCATCAATACTTCCATCCAAATCATTATCAAGACCATCACATAATTCTGGCGCTCCAGGATATATTGTAGGATCATTGTCAAATGTATCACCAGCACACACAGTTACACCGTCACCATCTTCGTCCGTGCCATTTCTAGTTACAGATATGTAATTTGTTAGTGCAAAACAACCTTCTAAATCATCCAAGTTAGAATTTGCAGAAAGCCCTGTAAGGCCATCTTCATAGCTGAGATGGTAAATCAAACAAACCCCTGCACCAGCTCCATCAAAATCTACAACACCAGGCATAGGAGGAAGACCTAAGATTGTTCCTTGTTCGTTTGTTATAAGCCACTGAGAATTTGACCCACTATTGCCACTCAAAACTATTCCTGAAACAAAATCAGATTCTCCATCAACACAAAACTCAAAAGGTCCGCCTTCTAGTGTTCCTCCCTCTGGCTGAGATCTATTTACTTCTATGGGATTTGAAAGATCATAACATCCTTCTAGATCTGTGCCTGCATTATTTCCAGGCTCTAATCCCATAAGGCCATCTTCATAACTGAGATACCAAACTAGACATGTGCCCTCTCCTGCTCCGTCAAAATCTACTACACTAAATGTAGGTGGTAATCCTAAGATCGTTCCTTGGTCATCTGTAATTACCCATTGGGCATTTGTGCCGCTTGCTCCGCTAACTGTGATATCGCCTTCTGGAATATTATCTACTTCTCCGTCTCCTACGCAGAATGCGAAGGGTCCGCCTTCTAGTGTTCCTCCACTGAGATCACATTGTGCATTGATGAAAGATGATTGCAACACAACGAAGAATAGAATAATAAAAATATTAAGTCCTTTGTAATTAAGTTTTTCGCAAACTCGAGATAGCTTTTTTTTCATTTTAATAAAGTATTAAGTTAGGAATGGCCTTTGGCAGAATTACATCTTACCATTAGCATAGTTTAAAATTTCATTGGAATGAGAAACGTTGTCGGTTAATTAATTTGAACCAACACTGACTCTATGTTTTTTAGTTTTCGATGGTTGCTTCGCAAAAAATATATTTTTAAACTTTTTGCACTTTGCATTTTCTGGACGACATTTCTAACAAATAGATTTGAATAATTGAAAGGATTTGTTGTAGGTGCTACGATTTGGATTATGTATATAAATATGCTTTTAATAAGTTCATATTTAAGTACTTCAGAGATTTTTATCTTAAAATTGAAGATTAGATCTCATTTTCGTCATATATGGTTTATATATATAATATAATTTTCTATATATTTGGATAACCCCCGTTGCCAGATTAATATTACTACTAAACCAACCAAGCTATGAAGAAGATATTACACTTTGTTTTTACTTTAATCGTATTTTCCACTACTATTCATGCCCAATACATCAGCGAACTTCATTATGACAATGACGGATCAGATGTGGGTGAAGCTGTAGAAATTTTTGTTCCAGCTGGAACAGATATCACGGGGTGGACAATTGCACTTTACAATGGTAGCTCCACGCAGCTAAATGTCTACGCTACTTTAGACATTATATTTGATTGTCCTGCCACGGCTCCCGCATGTGCAGGAGCAGGAACTGGTTTAGCGGGATGTACTGTCGTTATTGCAGGTCCAAGTAATGGAATACAAAATGGAGCACCAGATGGATTAGCTCTAGTGGATGCAGGAGGTACAGTCGTTCAATTTTTAAGTTATGAAGGTAGTTTTACTGCAGCCTCAGGACCAGCAAGCGGTATGACATCTATGGATATTGGAACTGCAGAGACTGGGTCTACTCCTATAGGTAACTCTATTCAGATAAGTCCAGATGGAGTAGGTACTGCACCTGCTGTAAGTGATTTTGATGATTGCCCAGTAAGCGCGCTTCCTATTGTACTAGGAGATTTTGATGTCAATCTTGAAAGAGATAAAAGTGTTGCAATAAACTGGACTACTATCCAAGAAAGTAATTCTGATTATTTTGATTTAGAATGGAGCACAGACGCGAAAGTATATAAGACCATTTATACCGTATCTGCACAGGGAGAAAGCAATACCTTGAGTAAATATTCCTATAATCACAGTGACGTATCAGAGGGCCTTAATTATTATAGACTGAAACAAGTAGATAAAAATGGTGAATTAAGCAGGTCTAACATCAAAGCAGTCCAAATTAGGTCTTCTAGCGACTTAGGATTTAGCCCAACTAGAGTTATTGATAATATTCAATTAAGTGGTGATGTAAGCTCTGTTGAGATTTTCAATACTTCTGGAAAAATTGTTAGAACATTTGAGACTCAGAGTATGCGCTTTTTGGATGTATCCAGTCTTAGGGGCGGAATGTATATTATTCGCTTAAATGGGATTGACAGTGCAATCACTAAAAAGATGTTCAAACTTTAATATATTAGATATACCAAGTCAAAATACTTGGATTCAAGGATGAGCCTAAAGAAATAGTTTCTCATTTTTGACACCCGATGAAACTTCCGAGTTAGTTCTGCTAGCTCGGTTTTTTTTTGTCTTATCAAAAAAGCTATAAATAAGGCATATATTAGACATTTAGTTAATATATATAGCCTTGACTATTAGAATTTAATATTTTTTTTGAGCAGCCTCAGCAAATAAAATCTTGAAACTCATCAATAGGAGTCAAAAGAAGTGTATTTTTTAGTAGCGATTAAATATTATATTCTGTTTTATTGTGTTTTTACAAAATATAAATCACAATATACCCCTATAAATTAATTTTCACAAAATATTGTTTCGTATGAAAATAGTATTTACCTTTGCGTTAGAATTTATTAATTACGAAATTATTTAGATATGTTTAAGAGAAGATTCCGGAGAACATTTAAAGTAAGAGCGATCAATTCGCCCGTTACTTCAAGTTTATAAGAACATTACAAACCCTATGATTTAAAGGCTCCATTTATGGGGCCTTTTTTTTTGTCCAAATATAAAAAAGTGGCAGTTTGTAAAACTAAGTGGCAATAATCTATATTTAGATACTGATGACAAGCAATTATGCAATAGAAGGTATGACATGTCAAAACTGTGTCAGAAAGGTCAAGGAGAAATTGGCGGTTCTTGATGGAGTGGGCAATGCTGAAGTAAGCCTTGACTACCCTCAGCTTAAATTACAATCGGCCCAAAAAATATCCTTAGATAAGATTCAAAAGCTCCTACCCGCCTATAAGGTAAAGAACATAGAAAAAGCGTTTATAGTAAAAGAGGAAGAAGAATCCTCTTTCCTGGAAACATATAAACCCTTGATCCTCATTGTAGGATTTATAGCTGGTGTTTGTTTTTTAAGCCAATACCCTTTTGATGATTTCTCATGGATGCTTTTCATGCGGTACTTTATGGCGGGATTCTTTATAGTGTTTGCCTTCTTTAAGTTCTTAAACTTATCAGGCTTTGCAGACTCGTATCAGATGTATGATGTTATTGCGAGGAGATGGAAGACATGGGGATACATCTATCCATTTATTGAGCTTGCCTTGGGTATTGCTTATCTTATTAATCTAAGTCCTACACCATTGGCAATAATCACTATCCTTATTTTGGGAATAAGTAGTATAGGAGTAATCCAAAGCAATCTCAATAAGGAGAAGATCCAATGTGCCTGTCTAGGCGATGTATTTGATCTCCCAATGTCAGTAGTGACTATAATAGAAGATGTGGCTATGATATTGATGGCAGCATTGATGCTATTCTTTGCTTAATCAATTGGCTGCTTTCAAATTCACTATTCTGTTTTTTAAAATGAAATATTAGCTATATTTATATATCTCATAGCTGCTGCAATTCTCTTTCCATTACTTTAAACATATTTTAACGTATGAAAAAAGCATGCATTTTCCTTCTCTTTATTTGCAGTATTTTAAGCCAATGCAAGAGCGACAATAAGTCACAAACTATTGATAATCAATCTAATACAGACATCATTGAGATGGACGCAGAAGATTTAGAAATAGAAAATATTGTTGACGAAATTGACTCTCTGAATGCAGATATAGACTCACTTCTCTTTCTACTAGAGGAAATCTAGACATTTGTACGTCTTAATTGAAACTGTCTTACTAATTAAATTTTAATACTATGAAAAATCTTAATATCAAACTGATCATGCTAGCATTCTTTATGTTTAGCATAGTGGCTGTCCAAGCACAGATCTCTAAAAAACCAACAAAATCTACTGAGCTTGAAAACGAAGAAGAAGAGATAGAAGAAATCCTTAAAGAACTTGAAGAAGAAGAAGACGATCATGATGATCATGACGACGACGACGACGATGACGATGATGACGATGATGACGATAAAGTGAAAAAGAACAAAGGCAAAAAGGATAAAGCAAACAAAGGAAAAGGAAAGTCTAACAAAGGCAAGGGAAAAAAAGGAAAAGACAAAGCGAAAAAAGGAAATAGAGGAAATGCACAGAATGGAGGCTTCCTTCCAGGCGAAGGATTCTACATGCGTGATAAAAGAATAGAAAGAGCGCTACTTGTTCTTGAACGCAAAAGAGCAGAAGGTAAAATCTCTGATGAAAAATATCTTGATAAAAAAGCAAAGTTAGAGCGTGCCAAGAAGAGAATGTATCAAGGTAACGACGGTCAAGTTCCTCCAGGACACAAAGAACGCATGGAAAAAACAGAGAAGAATAAACAAAAGATGGAGGAGAAAAGAAGAGGAAAGAAAGAAATGAGTGAAGAAGATATAGAAAAACGTAAAGAACGTATGGAGCGTTTTGAAAAGAAGAGAGCTGAGCGTGCAGACGGAAAAAAGAAAGGCAAAGAGGATGAGTGGGTTGACAAACGCACGGATTGGCAGAAAGAGCAAGCTGAAAAAGAAGATGGAACATCAAAAAGTAAAGATGCGCAAGGTAAAGGGGAAAAGTTAAAAGTAAATACTGGAAAAAAAGGCGCTCGTGTAGACATGAGAGAAGAAGCATTGAAAGAGAGATTAGAAAAAGGTGATATTACACAGGAAGAATATGCTAAGCGTAAAGAGCAAATGGCACAGCGTAAAGCAAAGATGTCTACAAAAGAAAATGCGCGTGGAATGAGTAAAGAGAACAGAAAAAAGATGATGAATGAAAAGCTCAATGAAAGCAAAACAAATAGGAATGCAAACGAAACGAAACTAGAGAATCTTAAGAATAAGCTAGAAGAAAGAAAGGCAGCAGGTACTATTACTGATGAGAGATACAAATCTGCTATGGAGCAGATTAAAAAAGTAGAGGCGAAAATGAATAAGCTTAAGGAAAAAGAAGCGAAAGCAGCTAAGATGTAAACTCTATCCTGAATAAAATAAAAAAAGCCTCCCTAAAAAGGAGGCTTTTTTTTTATAATCTTACATAAGAATCAGACTACAATGTTTTCAAATTGTTTTCATCTATTATGTCAACCACCCTTTTCCTCTCGCTGATCGAGCAAAGAAAAGCAAAACAATCGCAGCAACTAAGATTACCGCTGGAAAAACAAGTGCTGTAGCTGTACCAAAAACTTCTAAAGCCCTGGTCATAAAAATAGAATGTCCTTGCTGAACAATTATTCCTATAAGTGACGCAAAAAACATAGGCACTGCCCAAGACCTTCGCATAAGGAGACCTACACAGCCTAAGAAACCAGCTATGGTGGCCAATCCATAAAATATTTTTGTCCAAGAAGGATACTCAGCTAATACCGCTTGTTGCTCAACGGTAAATGCAGATAATTTTTCTGGTGACATATTAAAATCACTTATAAAGGCAAAGACACCCATGCCATTCCAAAGTAAAGCAAGAACGGAAACAATCCAGAACCAAGTTGGTATTTTCGATGTATTCATTTGGTAGTTTTTTGGTTTATCAGCAAAAGGTAATAATTTCCTTTTAAGTATACTCAATAAAGGTGGGGCTATTGACATATTAGAAATAAAAAAGGTGATGACTTTGCAGCCACCACCTTAATAAATTCAGAATCAAATATCTTTTACTGTACTATAATCAGTTTCTTTTTAATACTTACTCCATCTTTCTCTAACTCTACTACATAGTTTCCAGGACCATATCCTTGCGTTTCCATGTTTTGCTCTCCAGTACGTAATGAGAAACTTTTTACTTTAGAACCATTCATATCGTAAACAGTTGCTGTACCGCCATCCATTGCTTCTGGTACCTCAAGTGTAAACCCATCTGCAGCATTTGTTGGATTTGGATATACTTTTACTTTTGTTGCATCATGCTCACGTATTACTGAAAGTTGTTCAAAGCCTTCTGATTGAATCTTACCTGCTATCTCTCCTATTTTATTTAAATCCATTCTTCCATATAGTGAGAATACAACAAACTCTTTTTCTCCGCTTGCAATTCCTACTAACTCAGTAACAATTCCATTGTTTTCATCAATGTATACCGTAATGTTTCCTTCTTTATCTGTTACTCGTATAAGTTCTTCATAGTCTGATCCCACTCTCTTATTCGCTGAAATGTATTCTTCTCTTGGATTAGGATGATCTTGCACAGCAATTAAATTAAATGATTCAATCGTTGTAATGAAGTCTTTAATCTCTTCAAATTCTGGTTCGTCCGTCTCAATATATGAAGCAAATTCGAACACTTTTCCTGAGACAAATACACTTGTCACATTCTCTTGGTCTACATAGTGACTAAACTCTCTTTCAATAATGTTTTGAGAAAATAAGCTTGCACTACAAAAGGCAAATAAAGCGATAAGTATTAAATTTTTCATCTTTTGATTTTATATTGTTGATTAATAAAAAGAGAGTTTTTCTAAGTTACAAAAGGATGACGGGATCAGATTTTGTTTTGTTACAGTTTCCTTAAAGTTTATGATAAATGAACGATTTCTTCGACGAATGCAGCAATTGTCTTGATAAATATGACCTTAAAGTGTCATAGAGTGGATGCAAATGAATTACAAGTGTATAGTCTATTCTACAAATCTTCTCAAGTTGTCACTGCCAAACTGCCATTCCGGCGTTTGTATCTCTTCCCCTTCTAGGGTATACCAAGGGCCTAAACCAATATTAATGGGATTCAATAAAATCTGTAGTTCCTGAGCTGGCATGTAGCTTTGGGCTATAATAAATAAATTTTGACCTGTTATTTTATTGCTTGCCTTATCTACAAGGATAACAGCATGGCCTGGATGACCTCCCTGTATGAGCACATCGCCTATTTCAGCTTCATGCAATGATACAGACTTTAGTTCCTTTTCTAAAGAAGCTGTTCCTGCATACATAAAAATAAGCTCCAAGTAATTCCAAAGATCGTCGTAGGTATTTGAAGGCGCCTGACCGTCTTTCCAGGCTGTTTTGTTTCCCACCACCCGCATTCGCTTGCCTTGCATCCATTCGCTATACTCTACTCTATGGCCATTTGTGAAATTAAAATGAATCTGATTATACTGTCCTTTAGTCCATAAGTATTCTGCTCGCAAACGCATGACTGCATCTGCACATTGATGCAGATCCTTTGTTCCAATGTCTAGATCGACAACTGATGTGTAAACATTCCTATTAGGCTTCGTTGTGCCATTGTAATATTTCACTAATGCACCTTCTGGTTTCAATTTAAGGCTGCGTAGATAATGGCCAAAGGAATTTTCATCGAGAGGAGTTCTGGTAAAACCTTTGGGTGGGACGAATCTTTCTGTAATCGTGTTTGTGCTTTTTGAGACCTTAGTGATATTCTCGACGTCACTCAGACTATTTGGCGAAGACTGTGACATAGATTGCGATTGGACTTGGGCATCCTTCTTGAAATCGCATTGGATAGTAGACAAGCCCACTATGAGAATACTAATAATAGAAAGGCGCTTCAATAATATCAAGAGCAAGCAAGTTTATGTTAAATAGATACACACAACTTAGGTGTACACCTCTCTATCTTAACGATGCTGGTCTATTAAAATTACATTGCCATCAGGATCTTTAAACATAATACTTGCTGGACCTGCAGGACTATCTCCTATTTCCTTGTCAAAAGAAATTCCTTTAGCCGCTAGATGCTTATGGATTTCTCTCACATCATCAAACGCATCCAAGTTCTGGGCACTCTGATCCCATCCTGGATTAAAGGTTAGAACATTTCCCTCAAACATTCCTTGAAAAAGGCCTACTAACGATTCTCCGTTTTTCAAAATAATGTATCCTTTTTCAATCTCCCCAGCAAACATTGCAAAGCCAAGGCCTTCATAAAATTCTTTAGATACGTTAATGTCTTTTACTGCAAGACTTACTGAAAATGCTCCTAATTTCATAAGCGTAATTTTTCAAGGTTAACAATGTCTACTAAAACTAAAAAATTCAAGCTCAAAAAGTATTAAGCTTGAATTTTTTCTTCACAATTATGTGGTCAATCGTCTAAATCTCTCCTACTACAGCTTCGGTCACATTTATAATATGATCTCCAACCTTCTCTAGAGAATGAATGATATTGTTGTAGATCATTGCTGACTTTACATTATAATCAGCCTTACCCAAATTTGTCAAATGTTCATCCTTGAATTTATTTCTCAATGCATTAATGCTCTTCTCAATCTTCATCGCTTCGTCTTTTGTAACGTCATCATAACTAGGTGTATCAAGGTTTCTTACCATCTCCGCAAATCCTTGATCTACAAGGTCACAAAGCTTATTGATATTGTCTCTTTGCTGAGGTGTGAAATATGCCTTTTCCTCATTCTTGAGTTCTATGGTCTTAGAGATTTGGTAATAGATATCACCAATACGCTCAAGATCGTTACAAACATTCAAGACAGATCGCAATCGCATACTTGTCTTTGGTGTAATTTCAGAACTTCCCAACTTTGTTATATACTCTGTAATTTCTTTTTCCATGTCATCAGAAATTTTTTCGTACTTCTTCAACTTCTTCAACATCTTCTTTTGCTTCTTCTCGTCTGTCTCGTTTATTAATATCCTAGCGTACCCTGACATTCTTGAAACAACATCTCCGAAATGTCCTGCTTCTTTTTGCAATTCTACTGTCGCCAGTTCTGGAGTTTTAATTGCAGTTCCAATAAACTGTAGTCCATGCTCTTCTTTATCTTCCTCTGAACCTTTTACAGACCAGATAGCCGCCTTAACTAAGAGAGGTACAAATCCCAATAGAAGTATAACATTTGTGATATTAAATAAAGTGTGGAATGCTGCTAATTTGTATGTGTTCATAATGTTCTCTTCACTCAAGTTCTCAACCTTCAACTTCTTATTGCTCTCAAATATATGTGTGAAGTTTTCCACAACTACTGTAATTAATTCCATTGCCCATGGCAACATGAATACCATCCAACCAACACCGATGATATTAAACATAGAATGTATTCTTGCAGATCTTTTCGCATTTGTATTTCCAACAATGGAAGCAAGTTCTGCAGTAATTGTAGTACCAATATTTTCTCCAAGTACCATTGCAGCTGCTACTTCTAATGGCAACCAACCTGCATAGACTAAGGTCAAAGTAATTGCCATTGCCGCACTTGAGGATTGCACAATTATTGTTACTAATGCTCCTACAAAGACGAAGAAAATTCTAGAGAAAATTCCATAGTCAGAAAAACTCTTTATCCAAGCTAACGTATCACTCCCTCCGATATCTGGAACTGCATCTTTCAAATAAGATAGTCCTAAAAATAAAATTGCAAATCCTATCAAAAATTCACCCCAATATTTCAATTTCCCCTTATTGGAGAAATGCATTGGAACACCAAGAGCAAGAAGTGGAATAGAATATGCACTCAACTTAACTTTAAATCCGAGTAAAGCAATGATCCATCCAGTAACTGTTGTCCCAATATTTGCACCCATCATAACCCCAGCAGATTCTACTAAAGTCAATAATCCTGCATTCACAAAAGATACAGTCATCACAGTTGTTGCAGAAGATGATTGTACTAAAGCTGTTATTAAAAACCCAGTAAAGACACCTAAGTATCTGTTCTTTGTCATAGATCTCAAGATATTCCTCAGCTGAGAACCAGCTGCTCTCTGGATACCCTCACTCATCAACTTCATCCCATAAATAAAAAATGCCAAAGCACCTGTTATTTGTAAGGCATCCCAAAAGCCAAAACTCACAGCTTCCTCTGAACCCGCCCAAGCTACATTTGAAAATATGACTGTAGCAAGTACTACAAGAACTAATTTATTTAAGATCGTTTTCATTAGATAAAAATTAAGGTTGGAAAAATTTCTATTCGTTTTATTTTAAAAATGGAAGTCAAATTGTAAACGTGTAATGAGTTCATCATCGCTCTCATCTATTGCACGCAGGGTAATATCAGATTGCACTTTTAATTTATGTCCCACGATAAATTTTGACAAACCCAAAGTATATTGATTCTCCTTAGTCCCTACCTCCTCATCAGGAAGCACATTTGTCCATCTCGCAGCTAACTCAACATTGCTTTCCATCATATATCCTATAGCTAGATTAGTCGCTTGCCCTGTATAATATGTTGCTGAAACATTTCCCAGTGTGTTATAAACATTAGGGTCACCATCATCTGTTGTTCTGTAAGCATATTCTGCCATAATGGAAACACCTTGGTGTTTATACATTAAGTCTACGAAAAAACTTCTTAAGTCCTTTTTAAATATATCCGGAGAGTTAAATATAAAATCGCCTTGCCTTCCTCTTTCCCTTGACGCACTTCTGTTGACATCAATGGCTACTGCTATTGCTAACTTAGGTGAGCTCTCTCTTTTAACTGCTGAGCCTACATAATCGCCTTTTGATTGAAATTTACCAAAAGGTAATGCTTCTACTTGAAGAGTGTAGGCATATCCTCCTTCATTTGCAGACGTAAGATTTTTTCCTTCACCTGTAGATATCCCAAGAACTTGCTTTAAGATAAATTCTTCTCCAAATTTCTGGTAATTTTTTATCATAATACCTAAATCTCGATCTAAAGTAAACCTAGAATTTAATCTAGACCTATCCACAAATTGCAGATTGCCAGAAGAAATTACTCGCTCCCTGTTTCCAGGCAATTTACCCTGACCAAACCATAAGGACATATTGTTATGAAAGTTCCACTCCATGGCTGCGTCCAAAATGATATTCGCAGCGTTATTATATCTAGATGAATTTCCGCCACCATTATCTCTATTGGATAAGGCCAATTCTGATTTATATTTTAATTTAGGTGATAAAGCCCATCCAGCAAACTTTAGTCTTGATCTTCTTATGAAGAGTCTTGAAGAGTGGTCCTCTAAAGATGAAAATTTATCATCTACCATATTCCAATCATGTTGCATCAACGTTTGGAATCTAAATCCAACATTCAAATAGAAAGAGGAATCTTGTGCAGTAATCTGAATACCTTTCCCAAACTTAGGAACGATTGCTTGTGCATTTAAACAGGTGTAAGAAGCACATATTACCAAGCATAATATGCACATATTTATTCTTCTCATTTGGATAATTAAAAATTCTAAAATATTGTCAAAACAAAGATAAATGGGCAATGTTAAGCCAATGTTAAGGAATTGATAACTTAAGAACATATGCATTCACGACTGCAATCTTACATATGGAACGTAATTCTTTGAAGGAAAGCGAGTTATCTGCAAGAAATTGAAAATTTAGAAGATCGTCATAATTATTAATTCAAAAGGTCCTCTTTCTCTGAGACTTCTTTTATGTGATCCAGTACTCTTGCATGTATCTTGTGAATAATATAGTTTGACCAAATTCTCCAATAGAAATCTGGCTTGATATTATGATAATACCATGTGGTACCTTCCAGTTCTATCAGTCCATTCTCAAGCTCAGTAAGTTTGAATTGCCCCTTCTTTGAAACAAAATAATCATGCAAATGCGGTGAATTTACATCCCAAAAACTGATTTCTCTCAATGGTAATGGCTGCTCAATTACATCAAATTGAAGGAGTGCATTTTCTTTCCATTGTGTAATAGGTTCTACGAACTCACCTGTATTAAATTTGCAATATCGAATAGCGCCTTCCCCTTCACCCACAATTATAGACTCTATAGGATAAGAGATGCCCACTTTGAATATGAGTTCATCTGGTGCACTTAATACTGGAAACTCAATGACATTTTTCCAAACAGTTTGTACATCAGCATCAATAAGTACTTTGCTCACTACGGGCTTCGTAGAAGGTATTATTTTCTTTTCTCTAGAAGCGACTAATGGAATAAGTACAATTAGAAATAATACACTATTAAATGACTGTTTCGAATTTTTTGAAATCAAGCTGTGTCCTATTACTGTTCCCAACCAAGTAAGCAATAAAGCAAATGGTGCTGCCATGACCATACAAATTATACCTTCAATAGCAAAAACAAGCAAACAGAGTGCTAGTATAAAAAGTGTAAGAAAACCTATTTGTCTTGCCTGTTTAGTGGAAATAGCATTCTTGTATCCTAATATGCTTGTTGAAATTAATCCAATCAACAATGGAATTAAAATAAATAGGGCAACTCCATATTCACCGGCACCATAAATCGTCCAAAGAATGAGTGGGATTGAAATAAGAATAGTGGCTGTGATGGAAATCCATTTTCGCTTTTCTAAGTTTTCATCGATTAATGATTCAAATAATTTCATAATCAAAATCTAATGCAATCTATAGTTATATCAAATCTTAAAACAAAGCAATGCAAACAACTCAGTTGGTTTAAATTCATGTATTTAACAAAATTCATTTATAATAGTTGTAGAATATTTATCTAGTTTATATCCAGAGTCAAACATTTATGATTGAGTTTTAATGCTAATTATATTAACAACTGAAGATTGTATTAATAAAGAATTTTACTCAATTTTATATAAACCACATTCTTCTTTCCTAATACTACTTTCAAATATAAGATTCTTATAGATAGACCGCAGGAGTTCCTTCTTCTTCTCGTTAGTCATTTCAAAAGTCGTCTCATCATGCAGCTCTAAATAATTTATTTTACCATTCGGCGAAACACATAAGGATAAAGAAATAGACTTCTCATTAAGCTTGCCAATGTTTAATATTTGCAAAATTTCAGCTCTATTGTAAATAAGTACTTTTCGATCTATTTCTTTTAGACTTGAGCTTATTGCGCTAGGAGTTTCCATGAGCTTCTTTGCAACTAAAACATCATCACTTTCAACCACAGGTATTTTCTTTGAGGTATCTGAGCATCCATAGAGTATTAAAAAGAGAATTATTGAGAAGTAAAATACAATCTTCTTCATTTAATATTATGTGAATTATAAATATAATTATTCATTCCATAGAGACAACGCTCCTCCTCTCTTTGTTCATATTACAACAGCAGTCATCAAATTAGTATTAGAATTTGAATATCTCTAAGATAACAAGAAAGTTTCTAAATCTATTTCGAGACTATTAATAGTCATTAACATTAATTCAGAAATAAAATTCACTAATTTAACAGACAAATCAGCCTATTTGATTACAGACTCGAAATTGCATAAGATTAATCATAGTGAATGAGCTATAAAAACCACTTACTTGTTTTCTTCCTGTGTTTTTTATATTTCGCTTCCCATTTGAAAGCGCAATCTTGTTGTGATATTGATGGTGAAATCACATTATGCTACCTTTCTGCTTCTGACTATTGTGCTCCAACTGCTCAAGTCTGTCCCGCATATTCTCTAGATGGATCATTTATGTCTGGAGGACTTAAATTAAAACTTCAATCCGCTGACAATTTTGGTCCGGATGGTATTCTTGATTGTAATTTGAATTTAAAAAAACTTCCGATTATTCAAGGTCTAGAAACGATTACAGATTGTAATTGTGATATGGTTTTTGTTCCGATTGTTAAAGATGGTTCATCAAACCCAGCTGAACCTTCATTTATTCCCATTCCTATTTTGGAAACTGTTTATGAATGGTCTTTATTATGCAAACAAAATTTGGTCATTATCTTTGAAGAGGAGACTGAAGTCTGGGGGTATGAATTGAAGAATGGAAATAATAATCCACATGCACCAGTAGAAAATAGTCTTTCGGACTTAATTTTTAACGGTCCATTTGGTCAGGTAAGTTCTATAACACAAGGCGGAGCATTTCAAGGGTTCTTCTCAGAATTTCCAATTACAGGTACTGAAGTATTAGTAGCTGGTGCTAACGGTGCCATGACAGTTGGACTTGATTTAGCAAGTAATGATATCGTTGTAGGCGATATTGATATGTTTTGTACTTCTAGTATTGGTCAAGTGTCATCAGGAACTGGGATAGCCAATGATAATGACAGATTTGTTCTAAACTTATTTGCACTTGGATGCAGAATAGCAATGAGTGGGGAATTAATTTATGAAGTTATAGAAGCATGTCCATCAGAATTTGTAACTCTTCCTACTGGTCAAGTTGTTTCTGAATTTGGCAACTACATAGATACATTGTTAACTTTTGATGGGTGTGATTCGCTTGTAAGAACTGTTGAAGTTATTGAAAGAATAATTGAACCAATTGATGTTTTTTATGAAGGTTGCTCAGGTGACGGATTTAGTGTCCTAGTTAATGACGTTTTGTATGATGAATCAAATCCAATGGGTCAAGAGCTTCTTCTGACTCCTGAAGGTTGCGACTCAACAGTAGTTGTTGATTTGTTTTTTTCTGAACTGGATTTAACAATCAACATTGAATCTCCGGTAAAAGTTGTAGACTGCACTATCTCTCCTTTTAAAAATACAGTTCCTAATGGATATACTATTTCGTGGACACATCCTGAACATTTGGATTGTCCAAATTGTCCTAATCCAATAATTAATTCAGGTTTGGAAACTGTTTATACGCTTTCCCTTGCTGATGAATTGGGGTGTAGCTGGAATTTTGACATTGATGTATCCTATTATAATGATATTTATATTCCAAATATTTTCTCACCAAATGAAGATGGCTTCAATGATAACTTTTCAATTGGTTTATCAACTTTTATCGAAAAAGGCAGGTCGTTTGAGATAAAGATTTTTGATCGCTGGGGATCTAAAGTTTTTAGCTCTACCGAACCTACGTTTCGATGGGATGGAAGAATGCATAATCGAGCTGTTTCTGTTGGAGTTTATTCTTATTGGATTGATTTTAATTGTAAGCAATATACGGGATCTGTTACACTAGTTAGATGAATGCTTTTGCAAATCAACAATAGCAAAAAAAGTAAATACTTCTTCATGGTAAGTTGTTTTAATTGGGCTAATAATGATATTATAAATGAAAAATAATTCAATATTCTTCATTTATAAAATTTTAAAATTTTATCAAGCTCATTTCAAATACTAGATTTTTTGTGCCATCCAAACATTACTGATAAAAGTACTCAGAATTAATATTCAATTTGGATTTTATGCCTAAATAAACTTGTAATAAAATCTATACAAGCTAGATAAGTTTTCAAGTTTTTTGAGTACATTAGTAGTATATATTACTTCTCGGCGTGCGAAGAACAACTTTTCCATTTTTCTCCAGCACCAGTTTCTCCAAGATTGTCAATATTTTAAGATAGTTATTTTAATTTTTAAAATTTATTCACCCTAAATTTTATACAATGGAAATTCTAGTCTAAATTAATTTATAGAACAATATATTTACTTCATTGGTGTGCGAAGAACAACTTTTCCAAACCGCTCTTGCACCAGTTTCTCCAAGTCAGTTTATATAGCAATTATTATTATTTATTTTTTTTAACCCTAAAAAAAAACAAAATGAAAACGCTATTTACTTTAGCCTTAGCACTGCTATGCTTTATTCCCACTTCCTGGAGTCAGGTTGCTGGGGATACAGATGAAATTACTCATGCATTTACTTTTGACGATCAACTTAATGATGTAAATCTAGATCCCTCGCCAAATATCGGAGCTGGATCAAGACAGGCAATCATATTAAATTATGCCACGAACAACTCTAATGAAGAGTTACAAGAATTTATAGAGGATCTTGGTTTAAGCTTTATTGTTGCTCTATTTGAAGAATTAGGTGTAGACATACCGAGTGAAGTTGTTGACTTTCTTGATGGTGTCGGAGATTTTGCAGGACCTCAAGTTAACCCTTCTTTAGGGGTTGTAGCTTCTGTTGATTACGGCGCATATTATGAAGTAAATTCAATAGGAAATGCAGATATTGGGGTAGACTACCCAGTGGAAGTGCGGACAGTTTATCCAGAGCCAAATACCTTTGGCTGTGGTGATCAGTTTACGATTGAGACATTTTGCGATATACCAAATTCTCCTAATTTGGATATCCAGCCTCCATTTTATAATTTAGAAATAGGACCAATTTTAGAAAACTTGAATATAGCTCTTGAGCTAGGAATATCTGTTTCATTTTGCTTAGGAACGACTACCTGTTGTGATGGATGTTGGATAACACCTCCAATAGGTGAAATTCCAGGAATTCCAGGAATAGAATTTAGCTGGAACCCTCCAACTCAAACCATATATTCCTTTGATGTGCCTATCCCAGAATTGCCGCCACTACTCAATTTTTGTGAGGATGCATTTGAACCAGGAGCAAATACCGCTGATCTATTTGGATGTACACTACCGGGTGAAGCAGATCCATTTTTAGAAATTACTCAAGATTTATTAGATATTTTTAATAATAGCAATAACCCACCAACAGATTACAAAATTGCAGAGTTTAGCCCTAACAAGGTTTCAGTGTTTCCACCAGATCTTCCTATTGGAGCACCTCCTTTACCTGAATTTCTAGGCGACTTTTATAAAGTAACAGATTCAGATTTGAGTTTTACTGCCAATGATGAAGGCCGAACCCTAAATGTAGGCGGAACTAAAACAGACATTGCTAGAATGTCATTTGATGCACTTTCTCTATTAGATTTTGCTGGTGTTCCTACTTCTGCAAGTCTAGGAGGCGGCTTAGGTTCTATTGATCTTGGAGATATCGCTCCTGTTTTTCAAGTGGATCAAGAGATGGAATTTGAATTTAAACCCGTCGTTCATCTCCAATTTGATTTAGGTGAAGAAATGGACTATGAAATACACGATCCCAATCTTGGTCATGTAAGTTCTGGCTTTGGCCAAATCGTAGATCTGATCGCAGGACAAAGTGTTGTTGCAACATATCCTGAAGATTTATCTGATCCCTCTGAAGTGAGTAATACATATTCCTTGGATGGGGATTTTACCACGTTAACTGACCAAAGCTATTTTACTTCGTTTGACATTAACTTTCTTGAACTTGCTTTTCTAGGGGAAGAATTTACATTGTTTAGTACCAACATAGGAAAAGAAGAAACAAGTACATCTCCAGATGTTCTACAGGATCATACCTTTAAGCTTAACGGATTTCAAAGTTTTAATAAAGATCCTTTTACTCTAGATCCAGAATATCCAATTATCAATGTAGACTATCTTGCTGTAGAAGATGTTGTAAATATTGGTGGTGGCGAACGAGGCGTGGTTTATAAAGCGACCTTTAGCAATGGAGGAGATGTAAAATTAAATGATGTGCGTCTAGAACTAGACCTAGATGAGACGTATGGGACAGCTATGTCATTTTCAGTAGAATGTATACATAGCGATGACATAATGCTTGATGGTGATTATGATGGCAATGGCGAAGTCAATCTAATAGCTGCAAATATGTCTTTAGAAATTGGCGAATCCGCTTCAGTGGAAATACTTGTGAAAGTAAAACCAGAGATATCAGATGTTGGAGCTGACGGCTGTTTTGGCACTGTGGATTATGATGCAATGACAATTGCTTATGGCACAAGCCCTATTGGCACAAATGTGGAAAGCAATATTTATCATTGTACAGATGAAAGAACTGCAGATGATATCATTGCACCAGTAGATTTAGGAGCTAGTATTATAACACAGCTTAGCGATTATACAGTTTACGGATGGGAAGAACTTCGTTTTGACAAACCAGAACAACTATCAAAAGGAAATGCAGGTTCGTCTTACGATGTTGTTTTTGAAAATGTGTCTCTCCAGGACGGCATTGATTTTGAGATTTGGGGTGATGTCCATGCCGGTGATTCCATTGAAATACTTGGAGAAAGTAATATTGTTGTAGACTATATCCAGGCGGGATATGAGATTGACATCCATAACGTAAATAATTCCAGTGTCACAGTAACAGGAGCAATCAGTGAGAATTCAGATTGTGTCGCTGTAATGCCAGAAGAAAATTTGATGATTCCATTGAACAATAGCAATGAAAAACTTGTAGTAGGCAATGGCCAATCAACATATTTGGCTCCAGGTCAATACAAAGAAGTCCGACTGAAAAACAACTCGACTTTGACAATGAGTAGCGGTGTGTATGATATTGAAAAATGGTTATTCCATGGAGACAATAGCACAGTCAATTACCTAGATGGTCCTATTACGATCAACCTAGACAAATGGCAGACGTTCAGTAATGATAATCTTAGTTTCAATATTGCTGATGGGATGTCCACTGAGGATATCATGTACAACTATTTAGGAGAACAGCAGACAAAATTTATCTCTTCCTTTGTTCAAGGTTCTATACTTGCTCCAAATGCCGAGGTAGAATTTTCAGAAGGAAGTGCACTGGAGGGTGCATGTTATGCGCAAAAAGTAAATTTCCAAACTGGCTCCTATTATACCGGCCACAAGTTCTTGGAAGCTCTCAATATCAACCCTGCTTGTCAGGATGCAATTCCAAGGGAAGCACCAGTTCAAAGACCTGCTCTTAAGCTTGAATCAAGCGTTTCAGTTTTCCCAAACCCTTTTATAAATCAAATCAATGTTGATTTTGAATTAGATAAGGAATCTGATGTGGAAATCAATATTTACAATTTGAGTGGGCAAGTAGTATACAGTGAAGGATCTACTAACTATAGTAAAGGACAACATAGGATTGAAGTCAATCCATCAAATGTTTTACAATCAGGAATGTATATCATTTATGTACGTATAGGCGATGAAATTATAGCTAATAAAGTAATTAAGCTTAGCCTATAAAATATTATAATATTCGAAAGAATTAGATTAGAAGAAGCTACTTTCATGTAACAATGGAAGTAGCTTCTTCAATTTAACTTATTCCAAGAATTTGCTAAAACCAATGTACTAATTTGAAATTTTCAGCAATTCAAGAATATTGAAATCAATAAGGACTTCTTCATTCACATTGAAAATTAAATCTTTCTTCGTAGACTCAGAAAGTTTGCAAATACCCATTTCTTTCCCATAAGTTCGTTGAATCATAAACCTCAAGAGAGTTTTAAACTCAAGCAATTCACCACTGTTAAGAAATAATATTTTCAGCCACTTTTCATTCCACTCACAATCTGAACTATGATGTACTACCATAATTAAACTTATAAAAGATTCTTTACCAATAGTTTTATATTCCGGGAATCCATACGTTAAATACAAAATATCCAATTCTACCCTATTCAAACTATCTAAACGATTTTGCTTTTCCCAATTCTTATGAATGCGTTCTTGGTCCTTCGCAGCAACATCTCTTAATCGACTTTTGTAGTCATTTATTTGTTCCAATGTTAATACTTGCAATCCAATGCGGTCTTCTGATTTTTCTTGCGCATCACAGAGGTGGAATGTAAGAAGAAGAGCTAATAAGATGTAAATGCATTTCATTGCAATAGCTTTATTTTCCTTTATCTATCTTTTGTGTGTTCATAGCTTTGATTGTTTGAAACCCAATTGGAATGATGGGTTCTTCATAGTCATAAAAGGATATATGCAATAATACTTTTTCCTCAAGCCCGTCTTTGTTTAAAAAAGTAATTTCATAAATATCAGTTGCAGCACTTCCAAAAATTGCATTCTCAGATGCATAATGACAGCAACTTCCTTTTCTTTCATATCCAACAGAATTCCCATGACTGTCTCTAAGAAGATTTAAATATTCTCTTTGATTTGATGGACCCCCTCTCAAGCCCGTTCCCACTTTTATGGGATTGTCCCCTGAATATCCATATGTAGTATCCTGGGAAATACGTGTTAATTTAAGCACATTGGCATAATTAGCTTCTCTTTCAGGAGAGCAAGAAATTTCAATAAATCTTTTCGCTTCTTCAATTCCTAATTCTACCGCTTTTGATAAATCTTTACATGCCTGATCATAGTGCATTAAATATTCATTAAGTACTCCTCTGTGTAGATATACTTCATTAAAGTTTTCATCAATATCTAAACATGTATTTAAATCTATCAATGCTCCTTCGTAATCAGTCATTTCTGCTTTCAATAAGGCTCTATTTAGATAGGCTTCAGAATATTCAGAATTGCTTTCAATCGCACTATCTAAATCTAGAATTGCTTTATCAATATTATATAAAAAATACTCGCAAAGAGCTTTATTATACCAAGCAAGATGATTTTCAGGCTCCTGTTCAAGTTCTTCAATGAAATTTTTAATGGCTAATTTATATTCTCCTTCCCCTGCATGGATCATTCCTATTTGGTAATAATCAACTTGCTCTTGTCCTGATATTTGCTGTCCAAGGAAGAGAATGACAATTAAGGCGATATACTTCATCCTTTGTTTATTATAAATATGTGCAATAAGAATATTAACGCAATTATTTTCTATTCAGTATTTAAACTAATTGTTAGAATCTACCTTATTCATCCCTGGACTTTAGTCAATTAGTTTAACATCCAAGGTTATACTCTTAAGATGCTGCAAGTTGCGTTTAGGTTTGCTAGATAATCACTGATAAGAAATATTAAATATTCTACTTTGACCGTTCACTTGTATGATGTACGTTCCTTGTGATAAATGTGAAACATCAATTCCAGCATTCACAGTTTCTCCTTTCATAACCCGCTTTGACTGTAAATCAAAAATCTCAAATTCTGAATTTTTGTTTAATTGCTCTCCTCGGATATACAAAATCTTAGTGCTTGGATTAGGATACAAATTAAAAGATTGCAAATCTGTAACATTAGATGAACTCAGGGTAGGATTAAATTTAATAGGTAGGCTCAGTAATTTATCAGCATCACACTGTTCAGCAGAGTATAAATGAAAATATGCAAGAATAGAATCTCTATCAAATGATTCAGGAACTTCTTCTGTAATTGTAATGTGCAAGCCCATTTGATAAGACTCTGAGGGAGCTAAAACATTTTCAACATTAATCAGATCACACGAAGTGAGTACATGTGGTAAATAGTCAATATTAATATCCGATACAGATATTACTAGAAAAGAATCGGAGTCATTCAAAAACTCAATCTCCCATTCAAAATCAATGGTTTCGTTTGAACTATTCAATGTGTTTAGATCAACATTTTGTGTTGACATCTCATCATTGATTAAAACGATATCAAGATTCGTTATCTCTATCTGCGCACTTAATGAAAGAGAAAACATAGAAAAGAATAAGAAGTTTGCCGTTTTCATGTGTCAAATTTCTCATTAAAATACGAAGTTTGTCTACATTTTGACAAATTTGTTTATAAATGTCTTTCCTCTAGATTTTGCTTCGATTAAATAGATACCTGCCTTCAAACTATTTATATCTAGCTCTATTTTTTTACTATTCTTTGTAAACTGATGTATTACACTACCATTTAGATTAAGAATTGTAATGTCCTGTATCAATTCTGAGTGACTTAATATTATGCGTTCAAACGCTGGATTTGGATACATCTCTATTGCATTCTTTCTATCTTGATCAGATGTAGCTAACAGTAGTTCTTCACAATCTGATCCTCCAGGATATACAAAATCTCCATTTTTATGGCAGCCGAAAAAGGCTGTTCCGCCACCTAAAATACATCCATCTGTGTTCCATGAAAAGAAGTCCTGGCCAGTGGGACCTATTGTTTCAATGGCTTCAAACTCTTCATAAGGATCCTCACTCCCTAAACATAACTTATTGCCGAAGTATTTTTTATAGTCATGGCCATCTATATTGATTATCGTTATACTATCTACTGCTAATCCAATTTCCCAGTCAGCGTCAAACCCTGCAAATACCTGAATGGTATCTCCTGCTTCAACACCAAAATCAAAAACGAGTTTGTCATTAATAAAAATAGAATCATTTTCTATTTGCATAAGCCCAAAAAAGTAAGTGCCTCCAAACTGAATTAATGGCGGTAAGGTTTGTTCTCTGTAATATGTTCTTCTTAGCTTTTTGAATATCTTTCCATTTACTAATGTATCTTTTGTAATAACAATCTTATCCCATCCGAATCCATTTCCATCATGGGGATCATGACCGTAGTTCCAATATGACCCTACTGTTCCAAATTCGTTTTGACTCATTAATGTATTCCCATATAGTGTAAAGCAAAACAAGAATACAAATGGTATAATCTTTTTCATGTGAATTTGTTTTTTGACTTTATATAAGTTATGACATTATTACTTGGCACGCTTCTATATCTTGATAAACTTTTTGACTTGAGATATTTTGGCGGACTTTAAGCTAAGAAAGTACGTGCCTGGAATCAAATCTCTAATGTCAACATAATCTCCACTTGATACATTTGATTTCATTGTGACTACTTTACCATTCAAATCAATGATTGTAAGATCTATGCTTTTGTTCTTTATCGCATTCGATTGGATTTCAATAAAATCGAATGCAGGATTAGGCAGAATAGCTATATCTTCTTTTTTCGATTTAATATCATCTGTGGAGCTCACCCAACTTGTACAAGAAAAGCCAAAATGCAATACGGTATCTTGGTAAATCAAGTCGTCATTTCTATACACTGCTGTGACTTGTTGTTCCTGTTCGCAATGATCTCCAATACAGCTTAATGAATAAAACGGATGTACATTTGAGCCTATACCTTCTACCCAATCCATCTTATAAATAACATTTGGAGAATTAGGGAATGCTCTATATTTAACTAACTGGGTCGTTCTCTCTATCCCTTCATATTCTATTTCTTGAACATCATCAATCCAAAATTCTTTTAGAAAAGGATCATAAGAGTTGACCGCACATTTCAGACTATCTCCTGTCTCACTCCCAAAATCATATGTTAATCCAAATGGCTTGCTACAGTCAGCAGAGTCGATATGCGATTGGCCATTCCAATAGCCAACAGATCTTGTCAAAATGGAATCCCCCAGTATACGATAGTAGCCTAATAAATAGCAATTCTCCTCATTTTCATTACAATCAAATATTTCAATGTACTGGGCTTCACAAACTTCCGCCACGTTTCCATTCTTAATAATTCTTTTCTCACAATGGCCTCCCCAAAAATACCACGTTACGTATTCCCATTTTTGGGAGACAGTCTCATCAGGAAAATTTGTCTGTGCATTTGCGTCACTAGCAAAAGCTAAAAGAATGGCAAGGGATAGTATTAAAGTTGTTGTTTTCATATCAATCTATTTGCTATTGCTTTTGTGTCCATCAAAGGAAAATATTCAGTACTAAAATATCAGAGCATGTATATCTATATATCCCAAAATATGGAAAATCGATGCCTGAAAGGAGGATTTGATTATATTAAGAAATATCTTAATATGATAAAATGTTTTTTAACTTTATATGGACTCAAAAAAACATCAAAACAAAACAAACATGAAAAACGTAATCTCAGTACTGATCATGCTCTTTAGTGTTACGATCAGTTATTCTCAACTCTCAATAACAAATAACAATACAAACTACACCATAGATTTTGAATCCACAGTAAATGGGGTGAATAACAGTAGTTTCCTTGGATCAGGATTTTCTAGCAGCCCTAGCAGTGGACAATTAGATACTGATGCTTGGGCAACTACAGGATTTAGTGATGGGGCAAAGGATTTTGGAGTCAATAATACTTCAGGCGATCATGCTAGAGGAACAAGCAATGGAGGAGTAGCTACAGGTGGCATATATGGATTTGATGTGGGTGGTGGTGACATTGCTTTAGGGATTCAAGGCACTGGTGGGGATTGGACTCCTGGAACAATTTCTCTAAAAATGCTAAACAACAGTTCTTCCACCATCTCAGATATGACTATTGATTACAACATCTATGTAAGGAATGATCAAAGTAGATCTAACTCATTCAATCTTTCTATATCATATAACAACACAACATATTCTAGTATAACATCTAGTAATTATACTTCTCCGCAAGCGAGTTCTGGAACCAACTGGATAGTTGTCCCAAGAACAATTGTATTGAGCAATATGGGTATTGCTCCTGGTGATGATTTTTATATCCGTTGGTCTGGAAGTGACGTCAGTGGCAGCGGAAGTCGAGATGAGTTTGCCTTGAACGATTTAGTCATTGGAGTAAGTGGAGCAACAAGTGGATGTATTGAACCAACAGCTCAGGCTAGCAATTTAAATTTTGGTACAGTCACAGACAATTCTATACAGGCAAGTTTTTCAGCAAGTGCAGCAGATAAATTTTTGATCGTGGAAAGCACAAGCTCAAGTTTAGGAGCTATTCCTACAGACGGCGTTCAATACAATGTAGGTTCTGCTTTTGGTTCCGGTGAAGTTATCCAGTATAGTAATAGTAGCAATATCAATTCATTGGGATTGAGTGCAAATACAACATACTACTATTCCATATTTGCAGCTAACGACAACTGCTCAGGTGGTCCAGATTATCTGACAAGTAATCCATTGACAGGTTCAACTAGCACAACTGGTGGAGGAAGTGATTATTATAGTAGTATAGGAAATGAAACATGTGCTAGTTTAAAAACTGCATTATACAATTTGATTAACAACCACACTGTAGTTAGCTATGCTAGTTTATGGACACATTATCAGACAACAGATGATCATTTAAATGATTCTGGCACTGAGGTGATATTATGGGATATGTATTCTGACAACCCTGGTGGGTCAGAAAATGAATTTACATTTGTCACAGAACAGTGTGGCACTTATCAAACTGAAGGGGATTGCTACAACAGAGAGCATAGTTTTCCAAAATCTTGGTGGGGAGGAAGTACATCTGTTCCACAGTACACAGACTTATTTACTGTAGTTCCTGCAGATGGGTGGATCAATGGTGTTAGAAATAATAATCCTTATGGAGAAATCCAGTCAGGCACAGAGACACATATCACTAACAATGGATCTGCTTTAGGGTCATCTTCGATAACTGTGCCAGGCTATTCTGGTTCAGTCTTTGAGCCAATAGATGCCTATAAGGGAGATTTAGCGAGGGGGTATTTTTACATGTCTACGCGATATGAAAACGGGATTGCATCTTGGGAAAATAGCACTGTAGAATCTGATGCAGTTCTTGATGGAACGGCTTATCCTGCTTTTGAACAATGGACGATTGATATGTTGCTTGCGTGGCATTCTCTGGATCCAGTAGATACCAAAGAGATAGAACGAAATGAAACCATTTTTGGAATCCAAGGAAATAGGAATCCCTTTATAGATCATCCTGAGTATGTAGATTTGATTTGGAGCAGTTGTGGTGGATCAGGTGGTGATACAGAAGCGCCAACGGCACCTACAAATTTACTTTCATCTAACACGACAGAAACTACTACTGATCTTACTTGGACAGTTTCCACTGACAATGTGGGTGTAACAGGCTATGATATTTATCAAGATGGATCTTACATAACAAGTACGGCGACCAGTTCGCTTAATATCAATTCACTGACAGCAGCAACGACTTATGATTTTTATGTAGAGGCATACGATGCAGCAGGGAATGTATCTCCTTCTAGTAATGTAGTTTCAGTAACAACGGATTCTCCACCTAGTAATAATGAAATTCTAGCTAGCTACTTTGAGACAGGTTGGGATGGTTGGTCTGATGGGGGAAGTGATTGCGCTAGATACAGCGGTGGATATTCTCCAGAAGGTTTGTACTCTATCCAGATCAGAGATAATTCAGGTACTGCTTCTTCTATGACTTCTCCATCTATGGATCTTACGGGCTACACTTCAGTAGATCTTGAGTTTAGTTTTGAAGCAAGAAGTATGGAAAACAATGAGGACTTTTGGTTACGCTACTTTGATGGTAATTCCTGGCAGACCGTGGAGACATATGTACGAGGAACAGATTTTCAAAACGGAGTGGTTTACTCTGTCAACCTTACTCTCCAATCATCAAATTATAACTTTAGTACAAACTCTAGGATACGGTTCCAGTGTGATGCAAGTGGTAACAATGATAAAATCTATATAGATGCAGTTGTTCTTACTGGGAATACAAATAGTGGTTTCATTGTAACTGAAGAAAATGTCAATAATCTGGAATCTGAAAAAATGGATAATGGCGAGTTAGAAATTAGTTTAGACAATGCAGAAGATCGATCTAGTTTCTCAAGATTACATATATATCCAAATCCAACAAGTGATTATTTGATTATGGAATTAGATGGAAAAATATTAGAAGCATTGGAAATATCAATTTACGATGCATTAGGAAAAAAAGTAGACCAGTTCCCTATCCTACCATCCCAAGATCGTGTTGAAAGAAATTTAACTCAACTCTCAGATGGCATGTATATTCTTAAATACAATACCAAATTTAATGCGATACGGACTGAGAAGATATATTTAATAAGATAAGCAAAAGGCTAGTTGGAGTCAATGTGTTAGGTATTCCAATTGGTTTTCTATGATAATAAATATTAAGGCAGGTTCATCTAAAACGGATGGGCCTGTCTTAATTATATAAGCCTAGATGAAGACAAAAAAAAAGTGCCTGGCCAAGATTGAGAAAGGACCAGACACCCGTTCAGGGATATGGGGATCTTAGTGCGACTCGCACATACCAAATGCATTGCAAAGGACTTGCCAAAGGGCCAATTTTTCTGGTACAAATTATTGCAAGTGTTACAAGGAAAAAAGATATATATGTAAATTTTGTGTTTAGTAAACTGTGACGTTCAGCATCTTAATAATCAAGACAAAATCTTTAAGCAAAGTATGTGCAAAGGTTATTTGCGTGAGGGATTGTAAGGGAGCCGTAGGCTGTCACGCTGAAAGCGGGACGGAACCCCTGGAAAGCCCGACCTGAGCGTAGCGAAGGGCACGCCCAAACTAAAATATTAGCCTTTAATTTTTAGAGTTACTATTCCTGCAAAATGGTCTGAAAATTCTAAACTATGCTCTATTCTAGAATACGGATTAATTGTTATAAAATCTTCAGACGAATAAATTCTATCTATGTCAGAATATTCTGGAGGTGAACAATTGATCAAATTCAAAATGGTATCTATGGAGTTTGAATAATTAAAGTCGCCGCCTAAGATCACAGGATTCTGAGATTCCTCATAAAAGCTTCTCGTCTTAGATACTTGTGTTCTGAATTCTGCATCTGATCTAGCATTTGTGGAATAATGTAAAGAGTAGCTATCTAAAATTTCATTTTGTTTAAATCTCAATGCGGCTTTCAAAACGCTTCTTCTTGACCAGACATCATTTAGATTAAAGACTTCGCGATTTTCTATACTTGCAATTTCAAACTTTGACAGTATCGCATTCCCCCATTGTGCTCTAGTGGGATACGAACCGTCAGAATTAAATCCATGGCCACCAAAGGCATAATTAAAATTCAATTTATACGCTATGCTATCTAGGACTCTTTTTATTATCGTGTTTTCTCTATCGTAAGGCACCTCTTGCAATAAGACCACATGCGGATCATATGAACGGATTAATTGCGCGAGAGAATCCACTAGATCATGTCTGCCTCCAATATCATCCGACCAAGGATTTCCTCTATGCCCAAAGGCCAATTTTATATTCCATGTCAGTACAGTTATTAAACTATCTTCTAAGAATTCTGCGCTTCTTATATTTTCAGAATATTCAACTCTGCTAGTATAGTCGTCGTAATCTTGATCACCTTGGGAGCATGAGATAATTGCGAGGATGGAAACTAGGGACAGAAAATAAAGAATGGATTTCTGCTTCATGGTATTGGTTTTTATCTAAACGTGGTTTGGCTTTAAATAGCTTCGTTTTTTTTTAGATTTCTTTTGTAATCCAAGAATGAACAGAATTTATTTGATAGTTGTATCCCATTGTCAACACCTCGCCTCTCAGGCTCTCCTTGGGCCAGTATTCTTTTTTGTTTAGGATTTTCATTCTTCAATCTCGTAATCAATCCCTAGTTTTCTTAGTGCTCTAAAAGCGGAGCTAGAATTTTTATCATCAACTTCTATATCTACAGGATCTCCTTCTAGGAGAATGGCTGTAAGTTCTTGTGCTAATGATGGGTCCATGTCTTTTGAAACTTCAGCAATACAGTTTGCGATTGCTCTTTTGTCAGGTCTATGGGCATCACAGGATAAGAGATTTAATTTCATATTGCTAATTTATTATAAATGTAAGAAACTTAAATTAGGCTGAAGAGAAATTAATTATGCGCAAATACAATTTGGGTGTCGCTCTTATGGAGCTTTTTATTGGTCTACGTGTATCTTGGACCAAGCTAGAAGTAAGGCATTCATTTTAAGTAAACACTGTTAAGCTGTTAATTTTCATTTAATACCCCCAATTAACTAAGCCAATTCCATTAATTAAATGTTAAGCTGTTCCTTATGTAAAAAACTGAAGATATATTAGCAAAACAAAATAGAAGATGAATAAAGTCTTTTTGTATTTCTGTTCATTATTTGTTCTTAGCTTAAGTTCCTGCTCTAGAACATATTATCAACTAGAAGCTATTCCTCAGCAGTCTCAAGTTGAATATTCTGAAGACGCTTTGTCAGCAGATGATATTGTTATAGAAGTAGACTATGCCAGTACTGACTTGAACTTGTCTGTTTTTCAAGTTGATGTCTTCAATGACTCAAAGGATACCATTACAATCTCAACTGACGAGATTGTTCTTGCTTTAAAGGATATTTTTTATAGCGAAGAAACCGTATTAGATCCTTTGGGGAAAGACTACTTAATAGATGGGTACCTTTATGAAAATGAAAGACTTAAATCAAGAAAAAAGTCTAATACCATTTGGAGAACCATTGCCTCAAGTCTGACTCTAATTACGTTAGTTAATTCTCCTGGAGTATCCACTGGGAATACCCTAGGATTCATTGCAGGATCATCTTATGACATACTTGAAGAACGCGGCTATTATAATGCACTTACGGGATCAAATGAAGAACGCATAGCCTATGTTGAAGATTGGGTTCTTGATACTGTGAAAATTGCGCCTGGCAAAGACGATTCATTTGATTTGATTTTTGAACATGGTGTTAGAGATGGTGACTGTAGACTTGAGATTCTAGTGAATGGTAGTACTTATAAATTTCCTTTTCTGCTTGAAACGATAAAAGTCAAACGATAATTCATAAATTGCGCTTCTCTATCAATAATCTAAATGCAATCTTGATCATTTTGCAATAGTTTCAAAGCTAATTTCAACTTCAAATACAGCAGAATGCGTTGCATCTTCCATGCCCTTAGCAAGTAAAGCACTTTTTTTATATCTCTTAGAAACAAGGTGCTTAATGACTTTAATTTCATGTACATCACTTGTTTTTTTATTTAGACTTACAGCAAATTTTTCAGCCTTTTCCCTGGCTTCTTCTGTGAGTTGGTCCATACATTCTTTCATAAAGGAATCATCTAAGGATATAAATTGATCCTGATTCTGAAAGCTTAAATCCGTATTCGTTTCTGTAAAAGTTCTCAGGTCTTTAATTTGTTCTCTACTTGTTGAAATTTCTAAATCTATTCTATTTAAGACAACAGCACTACTACTGAATAATGAGGGGTCATATGGTTTTTGTGGGATTACTCTATAGGTTATACCATTTCCCTTTAGGTAAGTGTAAACTTCATTTGTTTTACTTTCAAACTCAGACGTTCTAATGTTCTCATCGGATTTGTTTGCTACGCCAAAATTTGCGTTCTCCACTATTGCAACAGTAGTGAATTCTGGGCTATACGTATATGGATAGGATTGAAGTACTTTGATGGTGATAAGTTGGCTAAATAAAGTGGATGAACATATCAGCATGAATAGTAGGATTGTGCAGTGTCTCATGTCTTGTAATTTTTGTCAGTTTTTTTTTGTTCTCTATCAAGGGTAAGAATATATAGTAGCGTAAAATTTACTTGAAGAGTTTTGTCAAGATATGCCATTTTTCGCTTTCTCTCTAGCCTTCCTGTCTGACTCTATTACCGGAATCATTATACCTATGAACCCGGCAAGTATTGCAATGGACATTAAAAAAGCCCAAAACTTATTATTGGGATAAACGGACAATCCATCTGGTACAGTTACTCTAGATTTCCCTATGATTGTTTCTCGAAGCTTTATCAATACATTCGCTTTCTCTAAAGCACTATCTGAGTTTAAGGTTTGTAATTCATTTTGACTTGCTTTTAAGTTTCTATACCAAAAGTCTATGTCCTCATCTGGAGTCTCATAAAGTATGGAGGTATACCCACTCGTCATTTTATTCTTTTCCAAATACTGAATTGCTTTTGAAAGCTCTTCATCCGCAAGTTGGATAGTATTTGCAGCTGCTGCCCTTTTTAGAAGCCCGGAAACGTTTCGTTTAAATTCAACGCTTTTGGCAATGCGCATTCCAAAAATTACTAATGAAATAAGTATTAAGACTATGCTCAGTATGTTTTTCATTTTAATTTATTTGGTTTAATTGATTTTCTAATAGCTACAATAATACTGTAAAAAACGGAAAACATTGGCGAATAGTATGAGGAAAGTGGCGAGTGCAAGTTCAATGGAAATGAAAATGAAAATGAAAATGAAAATGGAAAGTTATTGAGATACAATTTTCAGAGACCTTGCTTTTAGTTGTGTTGTAAAGACAACATAGATTTCTCGACTCTCTTCGTTCCGCTCGAAATAAAAAAGAGAATATTTAAAACCTTTTAGGCTAGGGAGGGACTCTCTTAATTCCTATTTCTTATTTCTTATTTCATAATTTTATAATGTTGTGCTTTTGAAGAATTAGTCGCGCTTTTGCATTTCAGTTAAAAACTCTTTCATTTTTTTTGTTGGAGATTTATAGTGGATTGCCCCCATTGGCATATAATTTAATATGTGATTTATCTTTACATAATTTGGCTCAAGTGATTCTCTGTCAGCAAAATATGATCTTATATTTAATTTGAAGTCATTCATAGAACCCAGGACAGAACTGCTATTTGTTTTAGTAAACCTTATATCTTGCTTTTTAGGGAAAGCAGCCTTTAGTAAAGAGGGGTTGTATCCAAGTTCTCTTATTATTTGTTCCTC